>JASHRL010000217.1 GCA_030037355.1 Candidatus Acidiferrales bacterium
GCACAGCCACGTATTGTGACATCGCGCTCGGGATGCCGCTCACGAGCGAGAGCAGGATGCCAAAGCGAATTCCTTGACCGACCCAGGACTTGTTTTCGACTCCGCGCTGGTAGATCAGTACCGCTCCTACCGTGAAAATGAGCTGAGCCAGCAGCATGATCCACATGCGATGCATGAGTTCGTCCTGTAGGCGCCATACATCGGCATTCATCGCAAAATCCGGCCGCATGAGAATGCCGTAAACCAGATATTGGAGACCGACACGCAACAGATAGGCCGCAACGATTGCGCCCAAGGCTTTTTTGATGCTCATGACTGTATCCTCCAAAGGAGATTCGCCTAGAGTTCGACCGGTTCGCCGGCTTCGGATGGCCGGGAGTATACACCGGTCGGCGGGGATAGGCGTCAAGTAGGAGCCGGGAATTCAAGGGGGCAATTGCGCTCAATCCAGCGCCGAGAGGCGCACCGAAACGCAATCCATAAAACCATTGACCGATTTCGCGAATCAAAGCAGCGGTAACTCATGCTATAAGCACGCTGGACGGTTCGCTCGAAACGACAAGAGAGTTTTGGCATAGTGAATAGAATGAGTATCTTGAGCCGGCTTGCGCTTGGGATTGCCTTCGCTGCGATTGCCGCGGTTGCGTGCTCGTTTGCGCCCACTGCTTTCGGACAGCAGCCAACCGCTCAACCGGTGCCGGCTAACATCAGTGGTACGGTCACCGACAAAGACGGGAACGTCATCTCCGGCGCTCAGGTGACGCTCACGCGAGAGGATCAATCCACGAAACAGACCGCACAATCGGGCGACGACGGAAGCTTCATTTTTTTTAACGTCGCTCCCGGCCCTTTCCATTTGACCATTGAAGCGCCAGCCTACGCGACGCAAACATACTCCGGGACGCTGATTTCCGGGCAAAATTTCGTCGTGTCGCCGATTATAGTGACGCTCGCGACGGTCACGACGGTCATACACGTAGAGCCAACCAACGTGGTCGCTGAACGTCAGCTCAAAGTGGAAGAGCAGCAGCGCGTCCTGAAAGTAGTTCCGAATTTCTATGTCACCTACGTTCCGAACGCTGCCCCTCTCGATCCAAAGCAGAAGGTCGAACTTTCTTGGAAAAATACGATCGATCCGATGAATTTTATTATCATCGGAGCTATCGCGGGGATTCAACAGGCCGATGATAGCTTTCCGGGCTATGGCCAAGGTGCGCAAGGCTATGGAAAACGCTACGGCGCGTCGTTTGCGGACTATGCCACCGGCACGCTTTTCGGAAGCGTCTTGTTTCCCGTGATTCTCAGGCAGGATCCTCGTTATTTTTATAAAGGAACGGGCAGCAAACGATCGCGGATCTTATATGCCGTCGCTAATGCGGTCATCTGCAAGGGCGACAATGGCCACTGGCAGCCGAATTATTCGAGCGTTCTGGGGAACCTCGCATCCGGCGGCATTTCGAATCTTTACTACCCGCCGCAGAATCAGAATGGCGCGGCATTGACGTTTGAAATCACTGCCGTTGGAATCGGCTTTACCGCGGTCGACAATCTCCTCCAGGAATTTCTTATCAAGAAGCTGACCCCCTCCGCCCGGAAGCACAATTCCTCTGAGCCCTGAACACAGATTGGGCGTTGAATGACTCTGCGGCAAGTGTTTCAGTTCGAATTGGCTGCCGCCGATTGAACAACCAGGCTGAGCGTGCTCGTATGTGCTAACACTCCCGAGGTGCCGGTGACGGTGACGGCATAAACATTAGGGGGCGGCGGTGGAGGCGGCGCAGCTGAGCCATTACCGCCGCAGCCGCTCGCCCATCCCAGCACCAAGAGAAAAGTTGCAAGAAGAAATGAGAAGGAGGCAGTAGAAATCAAACTCCGTGTCTTGGCGAAAAGCGAAAAGAGAAGCATTGCAAGTGCGGCCAGGAAAATCAGGAGCACAAACAAACGGAGTCGGTAAGAGTCGTGATCATTGAAGCCTGCAGGCGGAGAGTTATCAGTTGCAGTGGTCATTACGCTGACAGTCGCGGAGCCTGTCCCCGGGGACAACGAAGACGGGTTAACAGAGCATGTAGCTCCGGGGGCGGTTGTGGAACAGGCTAAATTTACCTGTCCATTAAACCCGTCCAGGCCAGATACGGAAATCGCGTTTGCAAACGTGGCCGTTTGCCCCGCTGTGACGGTTTGAGTTGTTGCCCCTGCTAGAAGAAGCGAAAAATCCGGACCAGTGACAGTGAGAGTTCCAGGGGCAACTGAAGTTGCGGGCAAATAGTTTACGTCCCCCGGATATTTGCAGGTTATTTGGTAAAGTCCGGGGACAGTCGGAGTATATGGCATCGTGGCAGCAAGGCTGGTTAACGAGGTTGAGTACGTTACGGTTCCAGAGACCGGCTGATTGTTATCTAGGAAGGTTATTGTTCCCGTCGGAGGTACACCTTGGTCCGATCCAAGGAGCTGTGCAGTCAAAACTACAGGCTGATTGACGTTCACACTGGAAGGGTTGGCATAGCACTCGGGAAAGGACGGCTGCGCCTGCGTGACGGTTATTGTAGTGGGCGAGCTGGTCGCGGGTGCATAGTTTGTATCGCCCGAGTATTGCGCAGTGAGAGTGTGGTTTCCGAGAGTCAGAAACGCTGCAAGCCCCGAGGCGCCTAAGGCCGCATACGTGGGCGGTGAATTCTGCGGATCATAGGGAAAGCCTTGATAAAGGAGTTGTCCGTAAGTCGCAACCGGTGCCCCGTCGAGGAAAAAGGAAATTGTGCCCGTCGGCGCAATTCCTTGACTTGTTGTCACAACCTCAGCGTTTATCTGATCGAGATTTCCATATTGAATAGGAAGGCTCGCCACGCTCGGATCTACGGTCGTGGGTGCCTGGGATATCGTTACGGTTGTCGAGGCCGAGCTTGGACCGTAGCTTGAATCACCGGGATAGTTTGCCGTGACTGTGTAGGTTCCCAACGTGGGCGTCGAGTCTTCCGCGAACCCACTCACGTTCAAGGGTAAATCGCCACCAGCAAGGGGAGCCCCGTTCACGGATAGAGCGACTATTCCGGTCGGGCAATTCGTAATGTGCTTCGAACAGTTACTGGATATCCCGGTTGTTGGCGAGACGCTAGCGGTCGAATCACCAACATCGACGCGCAAAATAAACGGGGACGATCCGTACACCCAACTGTTGGCCGTAAAATTTGTAGGATTGCCGTTGGCGTCGAGTGTCACCAGGTTTACAAACGTTTTGCTCGATTCCGGCGTGATAGTAACATTCACGGAATTTGAGTCGCTTCCGCCGTATGTCCCATCGCCCGCGTAATGTGCTTTCACGGCGTATGACGTCCCACCCGGCAGCATGTTCGTCGAGCCGGAAGCGGTTCCGTTGCTCAGAGTCAGAGTGTCCACGTCGAAAGAGTTGGAACCTTGCGTGGCGATTAGAGAAACGTCTCCAGTGGGCGTCGGCGAAGTGGGAGATACGGAGATGCCGACACTGATCGCTGAGCCGTGGACAACGTCGACCGCAGAGCCACCATTGAGCGTCAGCGACGTCGTCGAGGGCGTGAACGTCACCGAATTCCAATTGTTGACCAAATTATTTGCGTTGACGCTTCCCAAGCCCGTTGCTAAGTCGTAGCCAGCAGTCGTGTAGTATCCCGAGAGAATTCCGTATTTGTCCCCGGCGTATGTCGTTGTGCAGTTTGCACTCCCTGTCGCGCAGGGCATCGCGTTCGTCCCCGTCGTGACGTCGTTGAAAGTGCACGTACTCGCAGGGCTGCTGCCGGAGATGCAGTTTGTGCCCGATTGATTCGCAGCGAGCTTGTACAAGATAAACGCCGGATCACCCTGCCGCGCGCCCGTTTTTTGATCAACCATTGCCATAAGAGCAGCAAACGCGGGCGAAGCAGCCGATGTTCCGCCCACCCCGTAAACGTTATAGGGGCTGCACGCGGCGGTGAGTTCATCTGCTTCGCAGATCGCATAGAAGTTACCCTGAAAACCATCGCTCGAAAACAAGGACACGTCGGGAAGGTCGCGAGCGTTGTCGGCGGGCACGCCTGGTGCGCTTTGCCACACCGGTTTGGTATAGCCTCCTCCGCAGGTCGTCGGAGTTGTTCCGCTCGGTGTTGTGCAGCTGCTCTTCCCGCCGCCGCCACCGATCGCCAGGACCGCTCCCGACAACTCCGAGTTGTTGCAGTTGGTTTCAGGAATGCTGCTGAAGCCTACTTGTTGCCAAATTGCGTTGGTGCAAGTGTCGTTCCAGGTCGTTTCGGGAATGTAACCGAGGGCCGTTTCTTGCGTCGTCGTGTTGTTCGTCGAGCTCCAATAGAGTTGGGAATTGAAGGCATCGCTAAAATCAGTGCCGCCCACAGCCACGTTGTACGGCGTGGAAGCCAGCCCGTTTACCTCCAAGCCATTCTCGGCAGGTTGCGGTGTCGTGCCTTGGAAGTAGTCGCACCCCGCGGAGCCCTCGTCGTCTGCCGCGACGAATACCGAAATTCCTTCCGCTGCCGCTTGCTCCCATAGATTGTTATAGAACTCGTTGCCCGCAGTCCCCATGGATAGTTCGCAACTCCCGAAGCTTGCACTCATGATGGGAGCAAGATCATTGTCGACAATGTACTCTGCCGAAAGATCCACGCCGTCGGTCGTCTCGGTCGACTCGGAGACCACCAGATCGATCGTGGCTCCTTTAGCAATGCCACCAGACAATTCTGTATCGAGGTCCGCTTCCGTCTCGTCGCCCGGAACAAGACCGGGGTCGGGACCATCCAGAATCACTTGCGGTGGATTCGAAGGCAGGCCAAACAAGGTCTCGTAACTGGTGACATCCTGCAAATTGATATTGGATCGAGCGACGATAGCGATGGTTTCGCCCGTGCCGTCGATTGCTGGAGACGCATTCCACAGAGGAAGAACGTTGTAGATGGTTGCAAAGTCGTAAGGCCCGAGAGCATTGCAATAAATCTCTGCGCCCGTATTCGAGTTGTATCCACATCCGATGTAAAGCTGGGGATTCAGACCACCCGTCTGCAGACTCCTTTTCGTCTTGTCGAACACGCCCACCACGCGATGCGTCGCCTTTTTCGTGAAGTTATTCAGACTGTCCACGCCAATCACCGCCGGCGCCAGTGCAGCAGGAATCTGAGGATCCGTCGAGTTCGCCCAGTGCTGTTCTCCATTGATCACGTAGCTGTGAATCACAGTGTGAAATGCCTGCTGCACCTGACCCGCGGTTCCGGAGAACTCGATAACGCCGCGTCCTTTGGAAACTCCTGCGACCTGGAATCCCTGCGACGTCAGCCAGGAAGTAATCGTCTGAATATCCGGATCGGAGAGCCCGAACTGCTGCCCGAATTGGTCTGGCGTGAGCCACTGGTGGAAGCTCGGCGAAGCCTTGTATTGCTGCTGTTGCAGAAGCGTCTGCAAAGCCGATTCCGCCTGTGAGCTTCGCGCGAGGACGAGCAACATTCTTTGCATCTGCAAGTCCGCGGGCGCGGGACCGCGGTCGAATTCGGCTTGCGCCAATGGATGCGTGTTGCCGTGAAGAACAGTCAGCTTCGTTTCGTCTATTGCCTGGGTGATCAGTGAATTCGGAGCAGGATTTGGCGTTTGTGCGAGCGCAGGCGCCGCTAGCACGACGACACCGAACAAAAAGGAGATTAACCTGAATGAAAAAGCCTGAACTGGAGTCAGCAGACGCGTAGGGGGCATCGTCACGGGCCTGGGTCGGGGCACCTTTAGTATGTCTCCGAGGGACTGCTGCTTCTATAGCATTCGCGCTCGGCTATGTCAACGATTCGTAAATGGAAGGAAAGCCACCTAGCCCGCGGAGTAATAAATCATGAAGTTACCATCGCTTCGGCAATGGAAGGCCTTGGACAACCCTCCCGATGATTACTTCGAAACACTCAGCACACATTGAAACTGAAGTACTAGTGCTCCCTACGGTTGTATCTCTCACAATGAGCAGTGCTGCCGGCGGGCTCGCGCAAAATTGCGTGGATTTCTTAGGAACGTCGGTCGCAGACAAAAGATGAGGGGAGAACAGTTCAATGAGAGGGTCTTTGAGGAGTTTTTCGGGAATCGTGCTCGGCGCGATGCTCGCGTTCATCGTCTTTGCACCGGGACTGCAAGCGGGTCCGGCGGCACAGGAAAAGTTTACACTTCCGTTCGATGCGCAATGGGGAAAGACGGCGCTTCCCGCGGGTGACTATACGCTGTCAATCGATCACTTTACGTCGAACGGCGCGATCCGGCTTTCGCGGGGAACTCAAGCTGTGGCGATTTTCCTTCCCGAGATTTTTGACTATACCCAGAATCAAAGCAAGAACGGAGAACTCGTTTTCGTTCGCCATAACGGAGTTGCCACGGTGCGTGCGCTCCGTTTGCCAAATGCCGGCACGTTTTATTTTCCATTGCCGAAGGAGCTGAAGACACTCACGGCGGAACAACCGCAGATGCTCGAGGTAGTTTCGCTCGAGGCTACGGGCGAATAACTGCGATTCCGCGCATTCTGGCTTTTAGGAACTCCAAAATTAAAAGGGCCGGACGTGAGCCCGCGTCGCTTCTGACAGCGAGCTCAAGAGTCCGGCTCTTTTTGTTTGTGCCGATTTCACCGCAGACATGGAGTAGGATGGAAGGCGAGGCAAACCTGCGAATCCGCCCTTGTTCGCGAGAAGGGGTTCTGGCGTACTGCACATGAGCCAATTCATCTTCAAGATGTGGCGAACCCCTCTTGCTGCGATTTGTTTTCTACTTTCGACGTTTCTCGCTCTGCCCGCCCAACAGCGTTCACGGAACCCGCCGGCAAAACTCATCAAATCAACGTCGGTCGTTGTGAATATTTACACGACTGTGGAAGGATCCCGCAAACGGCCGATTCGGAATTTGACCGAAGGCGACTTCGAACTCACCGACGATGCGGCTCCTCAGAAGATTGAATACTTCTCGCCCGAGACGAATGCTCCGCTGAGTTTGGGTATAGCGCTGGACACAAGCGTTAGCCAGGCTCACATTCTCGCCACGGAACAAGCCGCCGCGGACAAGTTTTTAAGCTCCGTCTTGCAGAGCGGCGACCAGGCCTTCGTGATGAGTTTTGATGTTGACGTGAAGCTGCTTCAGGACTTCACGGGCACGCCAGCCAAGCTGATGCAAGCCGTGGATTCGGCGGAGATCAATCAAACAGGCAAAAGTGTGCTTCGGCTCAATGGAGCGACTTCCACGGGAGGTACGCATCTTTATGATGCTGTTTATCTCGCATCAAATGAAGTCATGAAGGAGCGACATGGTCGAGAGGTGCTCGTGCTGGTCACGGATGGCGAGGATCAAGGAAGCAAGACCGATCTGCAAAAGTCCGTTGCGGCCGCTGAGCAAGCGAATGTCATCGTTTATTCCATTATCGTCAATGATCCGGAGTTTTATTCGCTCATGGGCGCGTCATATCGCGGATATGCGCGCGTCCGTGAACTGGCGAACCTTACCGGCGGCCGCACGATTCGTGTGCAGTCTGCGGGTCAGATTGGACAGGCGTTCGACGAAATCGAGCGCGAACTTCGTTCCCAATACCGGCTGGGCTATTCTCCGTCCGATCTCCGCCACGATGGGTCGTTTCACCGCATTCATCTGAAAATTCGCGGTCACAACTACGCGATCCGCGCCCGCTCTGGCTACTACGACGTGGGCGTTGAGTTAGCGCCCAAAAGCCCCGTGAAGTGAATCAGAAGCGGAAGCTCCGCCGAAGCAGATAAGAGGATTTGAGCCTAGGTGTGAGCCGATCATGCAAGGGAGAATGGCGCGCCCGGAGAGACTCGAACTCCCGACCCTCTGCTTCGAAGGCAGATGCTCTATCCAGCTGAGCTACGGGCGCGTGATAAGAGAATTATCGAGTTTGATTGCCGCGCGCAATGAAATTTTTCGCGCCACCAGCATATTTGCGAACGCAGACAGTGCGTGCGTCGGCCAAGTCTAGCGCGGATAGTTTCGGTGTCCGAAGGTATAAACAATACCCGACGCGAAATAGATGTTCGATTGCCGCGTCCCCAGAAATGGCGTGTTGAAATAATCGATGTCGATGGCGCGGAAGGTCCAGCGGCGCGTCAGAGGAATATCGAATCCGCCGCCGGTTTTGAACGAGAACCCATTTTGAGAGTACTTCGTTGTCGTCCCTGAACTGGTCACGTTGAAGTCCAGGCGCGCGCCTCCGGCAAAAAATTCAGCGAAGGGCGTCACCGGAAGATGCTTCCGGTGAAGAAAGAAACGAGGGCCGAAGTCGTTTGTGTAAATCGTCGTGCTCGTGTTCGCATAGGATCTGTATTGCGCAATGCCATCGCCATAAATTTGCATCCAGGGCGTCACGTTCACTGCCACGGAGCCGTACGCTCCGATCACATTTGGCCATCCCGGTCCGGCATTGAATTGCGTGAAGGCGTATCCGCCGCTGGCTTCGATCGTCAAGCCGCGGTGCATTCCATGCGCTTCCGTTTGCGCCCACGCGGGAATCGCAACGAAAATCATCGCGCACGCCATCACCAACCGCCCTAGCATATTCCGGCCTTTCTCCGGGCGTCATGCCCAAACTTG
>JASHRL010000218.1 GCA_030037355.1 Candidatus Acidiferrales bacterium
CAGGGTTCTGGGGGGCGGAGTTCCGATGGCCGAGCTTCCGTCGCGGGCGCTGGCGAAAATTCCGTCTCTCTCGAATCTATCGTTTCGGCAGTTCGGCCCTGATTTCATGCTCGAAGGTTATTTTCACGATGTTTACCGGAATCATTGAGCATCTCGGAAAAATCGAAAAGCTCGCGCGAAATGACGAGGGCGGCCGCGTGAAAGTCAGCTTCGCCAAAAACCCTCCCGCCGAAGGCGCATTGCGCATTGGCTCGAGCATCGCGGTCAACGGCTGCTGCCTCACCGTCGTGGAATTGGATAAAGCTTCGTTTTCTGCCGATCTTTCCGGCGAGACCTTGCGCCGCACTGCATTCTCAAAATTCGAAGCCGGCCAGATCGTCAATCTCGAGTTGCCCCTTCGCGCTGGCGACCTTCTCGGCGGGCACTTCGTTCAGGGTCACGTCGACGGCGTCGGTCGCGTCATGCGTATGGATCCCGAAGGCGAAAATTGGTGGCTCGCCGTGCGCGTTCCGGAGGATTTGCAAAAATATGTCGCCGAAAAAGGCTCGCTCGCCGTCGATGGCATCAGTCTCACTGTCGCGCGCTGGCGCGATGGCGTCGCCGCATTCGCCATCATTCCCCACACCCGCGTCCACACGAACCTGATTGAAATTTCCGAGGGCGACCCGGTAAATCTCGAATGCGATATTCTAGCGAAATACGTCGAGAGCCTGATGAACAGCCGCGCCGAAGCAGCAGCCGAACGGTGGACAGTCGAAAAACTCATCGACGAGGGATTTTGATCGCAGCCCGTCGCAAATTCGCCTCGCGGTGCCAGTCGTGAGCGACGCGCGTACCTACGACGCCGTTGTCGTCGGAGCCGGAGTCTTCGGCGCCTGGACCGCCTACAACCTCGCGCGCCAGGGCTCGCGCGTCTTCCTCGCTGACGCCTTCGGCGCCGCAAACAGCCGCGCCAGTTCCGCGGGCGAATCGCGGATCATTCGCATGAGCTACGGCGGGGATGAAATCTATACGCGCTGGTCGATGCGTTCTCTCGACCTCTGGCGTCAATTCTGCGAAGAGACCGGCGCGCGCCTCTTCCATCGCACGGG
Organism: Candidatus Acidiferrales bacterium; assembly: GCA_030037355.1. Lineage (GTDB taxonomy): Bacteria > Acidobacteriota > Terriglobia > Acidiferrales > UBA7541 > DAHUXN01. Next base: position 1,092 of record JASHRL010000218.1, read on the forward strand.
CGTCCTCTGGCTCACTCGCGATACCGACCCCATGGCTCTCGCAACTCTAGCGACTTTTGCCAAAGTCGGCGTGCCACACAGAAAACTCTCTCATGACGAGATTTCCAGGCGATTTCCGATGATTGCCAGCCAGGATTCCGAATGCGCCATCTACGAACCCGAAAGCGGCGCTCTGATGGCTCGCCGCGCGGTGCAGACTGTCGTCGACGAATTTCAAAAATATGGTGGCACGTACCAAATCGCCGAAGTCGAAGCGCCGGGCGGCCGCGGACGCGCCAGCGCGGTCACCACCTGGAGCGGTGAATCACTTCGCGCTGACGCTTACATCTTCGCCTGCGGACCCTGGCTGCCGAAAATCTTCCCCGCACTTCTCGGCCAGCGAATTTTTCCGTCGCGTCAGGAAATTTACTTCTTCGGTGTCCCGCCCGGAGACCGCAGCTACTCGCTCGGCAATTTTCCCACATGGCTCGACGTCGGCAGTCTCATGTACGGCATCCCCGATATTGAAGGACGTGGCTTCAAGGTCGCGAGCGACGCGCATGGTCCCGCCGTCGATCCCAACACGCTCGAACGCGTCGCCGGTGAAACCCTGCCGCTCGTTCGCGATTACGTCCGCCGCCGCTTCCCTGGCCTGCGCGACGCTCCGGTCATCGAATCCCGCGTCTGCCAGTACGAAAATACCTCAAACGGCGATTTTCTGATCGACCGCCATCCCGACTTTGAAAATGTATGGCTGGTGGGCGGCGGCTCGGGCCACGGCTTCAAACATGGCCCTGCTCTTGGCGAATACGTTGCGCGGCTCGTCCTTGAAGGCGGCAAAACGGATCCGCGATTCTCTCTCGCCTCGAAGCAGACCGTTCAGAAGCGCTCGGTTTATTGAATTCGCGCTGTGAAATCTGAAAATCCGAGAATGCGCGCACTAGAAATGATCCGCGCCTCATGCCATCGAAATTTCTTTGGACTTCTCTCTCGCCCCGCGCCAGTAAAGAATCAGTCCGAGCAGGATCGTCACTAATGTGCCCACCACAAGTTTCGTCACGAAGAGCAGCTTGTCCGTCGAGTCCCCGGGCGGAATGAAGGAAAGCACGATGCCCAGAAACGTCACGCTGAATCCCAGAGCCGCCGCGATCCACACGCCGAATTTCCCGCCCGGAATCAGCACCGCGCGTGGATTCGTCTTGCGGTCCGCTCGATACGCCAACCGAATCGCCGACGCGTACATATACAGAAACGGAATGAAATACAAAATATCGCAGATATCCACCAGCACTTGATACGAAGATTGCGTCGTCTCGTTGACTTGCGCCAGCAGCAAAATCGCCGCCGAAAGAATCGCCTGCACCAGAATCGAAACGTACGGCGTGCGCCATTTCGGATGAACTTTGCCGAACGCCTTCGGCAGATACCGGTCGATTCCTGCGACAAACGGCACGCGTGCAATTCCCGCGACGGTCGAACCAACTCCGCCTGCATTTCCGATCGTCACTAGCGCTGCTGCCAATATTCCGAGGACTCCGATTTTCAGCACTGTCGAGCCGGCGGTAATCGCTTGAAAGACTCCGCTCATCGGATCCACTTGCGGCGCCTGAACCAACCCCAAAACGCCCATCGTGCCCGCAATATATATGAACGCGACCGCCGCTCCTGCGCCCCACACCGCGCGCGGCAGAGTCTTCTGCGGGTCGCGCACTTCTTCGCTCATCGTCGCGATCAGTTCAAATCCCGCGAATCCGAAAACCATCTGCGGCCAGAAATTCACAGTCGCCTGATTCCATACAGGCATCATATTCCGCCATGTGAAATGCGTGAGCGAGCCATGAACGTGCCAAATCCACGCGCTGATTCCCACAAGCATCAAAAGCGGAAGGTACGTCGCCATTCCGCCCACGTTCTGAAGCCACTTTCCGATGTTCACTCCGATGAGGTTAAAAAACACGGCGACAAACAGCAGCGCCAGGCTTCCAATCACCAGAAACTCCCGGTTCGTCGCCAGCCCCGCGTGTCCTCCCCCGCCGATGTACGCCGCCATGGACGCGCTCGCCATCAGCAATCCCGGAAAATAAAACACCGTGTAAATCCAGTATGTCCACCCCGCCACGAATCCGTGAAAATCGCCGAACGCTTCCTTGGACCATGCGTATAGGCCGCCTTCGTTCGGATAACGCGTCGAAAGTTCATTGATAACGAATGCGCTCGGAATGAAAAATAGCAGCGCGGCGAGAACCCAAAGGCTTACGGAAGACGTGCCGTTGTGCCCCGCCGCCGCCAGCCATCGCGGCCCCAGCACCGTCACAATGTTGAAGAGCAGAACGTCCCAGAATCCCAGGACACGCCGGAGTTGCAGCTTTGGATCAGCAGAGGCTGCGGAACTCATCAGCGCCCGCTCACCCAGTCACATCCAGTGCGGGAATCAGCTCGTCTTGCAGGCGGAAATTTCGGAGAAAAGGTTCCTTGGACTTTTCAAATTCGTCCCATGTCCCGAAAAACCCTACCTCGCCTTCGTGCAGGAAAATAAGCTTGTCTGCGAGTCTCTTCGCAAGGTGTGTGTCGTGCGTTACCACGACTGACGTTTTATGGAATGCTTCTTTGAGTTTCAGTATCAGGCCACCCGTGTGCGCGGCCATCAACGGATCGACCATCGTCGTCGGTTCGTCGTAGAGAATCGCATCGGGATTCTGCGCCAGCGCGCGCGCAATCGCCACGGCGCGTTTCGTGCCCGTGCTCAATTCCGAAGGCAGCCGCTCCGCGAATGGCGTCACTTCCAGCATCTCGAGCAGTTCCGCCACGCGCTGATCCACATCGTCTCGTTTCACATTCCCCAGTGCTTTCATCGGAAACGCGACATTTTCCTCAATCGTCAGCGAATCAAAAAGTGCCCCCGCCTGAAACACCATCGTCACGCGCCGCCGGATCGGATTCAGTTGCTCTTCAGTCATCTCGGTTACGTCTTGCCCGTCCACGATGACGCGCCCCGCATCGGCCTTCAGGAACCCCAGGATCAGTTTCAGCGAAACGGATTTCCCCACTCCGCTGCGCCCCATGATCACGGTCGTCTCGCCGCGATCCATATGGAAACTCACGTCGCGCAATACATCCTGCGTATCGAATGACTTCCACACTCCGCGAAACTCGATGAAGTGTTCGCTCACGCTTCGCTTCTCTCGCCCGCTCGCGCCTCGTCGTAATCCTCTGGCGTGTTCACATTCTTGAACAGCCTGCCGTGCGGGTCAAAGCCTTTCCATTCCGCAGGTGCGATAGTCGAAAGCGTCAGGCCCGTCAGCCCATCCGTGACTTTTCGCACTCCTCGTTCAAGCGCTTCCACAATCTGTGTCCGCGCGCGCTGGCGATACATCGCGCAGAGGGGCTCGTATCCTCGCTCGTTCATCGGCATCACCGCGTCGGCTTGTGCTGCCATCGCTCGGCTCACGAGAAATTCCAGCCACTCTGGCGTCAAAAACGGCAAATCGCAGCCCACAATCAAATTCCATCCGCACATTGTCACGCGCAACGCCGTCGTAATCCCACCCAAAGGTCCCAGCTCGCGCCGATCATCCGGCACAACTCGAAACCCTATTCCGCCGTAATCTGCCGGCGGGCCAATGATGATCGCCGGCTCGCTCACGGATTCGACAAGCCGCGCCATCCGCACCACAAGCGGCTTTCCGGCGAATTGCAGAAGCCCCTTCGGTCGTCCCATTCGCGAGCTTTTCCCTCCCGCAAGAACAAATCCCCCAATTGGCTCTCTGTGCTCCACGTTCAGACTTTCACCAACAAATCTCGCGAGGTGATCTCGTCCCTCCGGACTTTCCGGCGCATTATAGACTCTCGTGTCCAGCACATCTCACACGAAATGGCCTCGCGTACATACTCATCCCAAACTCGCCGAAAGGACGGTCCCAGTAAGAAATTGATGATAAGTAGTTTACGCTGACCGCCGTTTGCGGCGATTCTCAGATTTCACGCGAATTTCACTTGACGTCATCCCGATTTTTGCTATATTAGCACTCGCTGGCGAGGAGTGCTAAGCTCCCCTTAGCTTCTCCCCTCGCGGCTATTCGAAGTACTCAAGCGGAGGTTACGAGATATGGCGGTGAACATCACCCCGCTCCACGACCGTGTGATCGTGAAGCGGCTCGAAGAGAAGGAAACTGTCAAGGGCGGCATCATCATCCCCGACAGCGCAAAAGAGAAACCCCAGGAAGGCGAAGTCGTTGCCGTTGGCTCCGGCAGGCGCGAGAAGGGCGAGCTGATTCCTCTCGATGTGAAAGTCGGCGACCGCATTCTTTTCGGCAAGTACAGCGGTAACGAAATCAAAATCGACGACCAGGAGTATCTCATCCTGAAGGAAGACGAAATTCTGGCAAAAATCGGCGGCGCGGCGAAGGCTGCCTCTGGCAAAAAGTAACCACCCCGCTTCGGAGCGATCCAGCGGGCATTTTCATCTGAGGAAATTTTGAGGAGGATTAGGTCTTATGGCAAAGCAAATTGTGACTGGTGAGAATTCGCGCCAGTCGATTCTGCGTGGCGTCAACGTTCTCGCTGACGCCGTGAAGATCACGCTGGGCCCGAAGGGGCGCAATGCCGTGATCGAGAAGAAGTTCGGTTCACCGGTCATCACCAAGGACGGCGTCACCGTTGCGAAGGAAATTGATCTTCCCGACGGGCTTGAAAACATGGGTGCGCAGATGGTGCGCGAAGTCGCTTCCAAGACTTCCGATGTTGCCGGCGACGGCACCACCACCGCCACGGTTCTCGCGCAGGCTATCTTCCGCGAAGGCGTGAAGACGGTTGCCGCGGGCGCCAGCCCCATGGCTCTCAAGCGCGGCATCGAGAAGGCCGTGGAAGCCGCGGTTGAGGAAATCAAGAAGCTTCACAAGGACGTCAAGGGCGACATGATCGCTCAGGTTGGCACCATCAGCGCCAACAATGACAAGCAAATCGGCAATATCATCGCGGAAGCCATGAAGAAGGTCGGCAAGGACGGCGTGATCACCGTCGAAGAATCCAAGACGATGGAAACCACGCTTGAGGTTGTCGAGGGCATGCAGTTTGACCGTGGCTACCTCTCTCCTTACTTCGTCACCGACCCAGAGCGCATGGAATGCGGCCTCGAAGATGTCCGCATTCTGATTCACGAAAAGAAGATCAGCTCTATGAAGGACTTGCTTCCCCTTCTCGAGCAGATTGCCAAGATGGGCAAGCCGTTGCTGATCATCGCCGAAGACATCGAAGGCGAGGCTCTTGCGACGCTCGTCGTCAATAAGCTCCGCGGTACGCTGCAGTGCGCCGCCGTCAAGGCTCCTGGCTTTGGCGACCGCCGCAAGGCCATGCTGGAAGATATCGCTACGCTCACCGGCGGGCGCGCCATCACAGAAGATCTCGGCATCAAGCTCGAAAACGTGAAGGTCGAGGATCTCGGTCGCGCCAAGAAGATCACCATCGACAAGGACAACACCACCATCGTCGAGGGTGCCGGCAAGCCCAGCGAGATCGAGGGCCGCGTGAAGCAGATTCGCACACAGGTTGACAACACCACCTCCGACTATGACAAAGAGAAGCTCCAGGAGCGTCTCGCCAAGCTGGTCGGCGGCGTTGCGGTCATCAAGGCTGGCGCGGCGACGGAGATCGAGCTGAAGGAAAAGAAGGCTCGCATCGAAGACGCTATGCACGCTACGCGCGCTGCGGTCGAGGAAGGCATTGTCCCCGGCGGCGGCACGGCTCTCCTGCGCTGCATTCCGGCGATCGAGAAGCTCAAGGTCACGGGCGATGAGGAAATCGGCGTCAACATCGTGAAGCGCGCTCTCGAAGAGCCCGCTCGTCAAATCGCGCACAATGCCGGCGAAGAAGGCGCAGTCGTCGTCGGCAAAGTCCGCGAAAGCGACAACGACAACTTCGGCTTCAATGCCGATACTGCCGAGTACGGCGACATGGTCAAGGCCGGCGTCATCGACCCGGCCAAGGTCACCCGCCTCGCTCTGCAGAACGCCGCTTCCATCGCGGCCCTGATGCTCACCACGGAAGCTCTCGTGGCCGACATCAAGGAAGATGAGAAGAAGGCTGCTGGCGTTGGCGCTCCCGGCGCAGGCGGCATGGGCGGCATGTACTGACGCAGTTTGTCATCCCGAGGAGCCTGAGCGTCTTTCAGCGAGGGACGACGAGGGATCTGCATTTCGGTTTGCAGCAAAAGGGCGTCCCCATCCATTCGGGACGCCTTTTTTGTTCTTCTCTCTTTCAGCGAGTCTCAGTTAGAAAACAGCGTAGTTGGCACAACAGCACCATTGACTGTCCGCGGTAACTTTACTCCACACTACGAAAAGTACGCAATGACGGCAACTTTGGAGCGCGTCCAACACACAAGTCTGTCATTCCGAACCGGCCCGATTTTGGCCGTGTGAGGAATCTGCTGTCGCTTTTGAAGAAAGTAAGAACCCCTCGGTGCACCGCCACGCTTCGACTCCTACCGCCTTCCAATTACAACTTGCTAGAAGCATTAATTATGCGCAGAATATGCCCGTTTCCCTCGAAATAGTGATCTGGCTATTGAATTCGCGTCGGCCCGTCTGACAAGGAGGCTCGTATGCTGCATCTCGATACTGGCAACACGGGATTCATGATTCTGTGCACCAGCCTAGTGATGTTGATGACCCCCGGGCTGGCATTTTTCTACGGCGGACTGGTCGGCAGAAAAAACGTTCTCGCCATCATGATGCAGAGTTTTGTTTCCATGGGCTGGACCACCGTCATTTGGTACTTATACGGCTTCTCTTTGTGCTTTAGCGGCGACTGGCACGGCATCATCGGAAATCTCCACAACGTCTGTTTGCGCGGAATCAATCTATCCACGCCGTCTCCCAACGTTACCATCCCGATGATGGTCTTCGTTGCCTATCAAATGATGTTCGCCATCATCACGCCAGCGCTTATCTCCGGCGCGTTCACCAACCGCGTGACCTTCAAGGCCTACATGGTGTTTCTCACCGGCTGGCTCACCCTCGTTTATTTTCCGTTTGTCCACATGGTTTGGGGCGGCGGCATCCTCCAGCAGTGGGGCGTGCGCGACTTCGCAGGCGGAATCGTCGTACACAATATCGCCGGCATCGCCGCGCTCGCGTCCGTGCTTTACGTCGGCAGGCGCCGCACCCGCGACACAGGCCCGCACAGTATTCCCCTGGTCGCGCTGGGAACCGGCCTGCTTTGGTTCGGATGGTATGGATTCAACGCCGGCAGCGAAATGCG
>JASHRL010000219.1 GCA_030037355.1 Candidatus Acidiferrales bacterium
CGCCGGTGGCCTTGGAGAAGGGATTGCGGTTCGCGATTCGCGAAGGCGGCCACACCGTGGGAGCAGGAGCAGTGACGGAGATTGTGGAATGATGCAAGAGCAGATACAAAAACACGGATACAGCCGGCTTGTCCTGAGCGAAGCGAAGGGCGCCGTCACCGACATCATCGAGTAACCTATGTCAACTGGAGAAAAAATTCGCATTCGTTTGAAGGCTTACGATCACCGCATTCTGGATCAGTCCACGCGGGAGATTGTTGAAACGGCGCGGCGCACGGGCGCGGAAGTTGCCGGACCGATTCCGCTCCCAACGGTCGTGAACCGCTGGACGGTTTTGCGTTCGCCGCACGTGGATAAGAAATCGCGTGAGCAATTTGAGATGCGCACGCACAAGCGCCTGATCGACATTCTCGGTCCGACGCCGGACACGGTCGATGCGTTGATGAAGCTCGATCTGCCGCCGGGAGTGGACGTTGAAATCAAGGCTTTCGGGCGCGAACACGCCGCAAAGTGAAAACGCGCTGTGCGCGTTTTCATCCTGAGCGAAGCCGCTAGAAGCGGCGAGCGAAGGATCTGAAGTAGGTGGTGCAGGCGAGGGATCTGCAGTTGGTCGCGCGAGCGAAGAATCTGAAGTAGGTGGTGCAGGCGAGGGATTGGCTGTTCGATAGATAAAGGGAAGAACGAGAACTATGGCAGTCAACGGAATATTGGGAATCAAACTGGGAATGACACAGGTCTTCGGCGAAGACGGCACGTCGATTCCCTGCACGGTCCTGCAAGCCGGGCCGTGCGTGGTCGTCGAGCGCCGCTCAAAGGACAAGCACGGCTATGACGCAGTGCAGCTAGGGCTCGTGGAATTCATCAAGCCGCAGCGCGTCAATAAAGCCATGACCGGGCACTTCAAGAAGGCCGGCGTTGCGCCGATGCGCTTCCTCGGAGAATTTCGGCTGGAAGAATCGAAGGACGAAACCAAAACCGGCGACCGCGTTCTCGTCGATGGCTTCAAGGTCGGCGAACTCGTTGATGTTGCGGGAATCAGCAAAGGCCGCGGCTTCGCTGGCGGCGTGAAGCGCTGGCACTATGCCGGAGGCGACGCTTCGCACGGGTCGATGTTCCATCGTGCGCCGGGCGGCATCGGTGCGAGCTCGTTTCCGTCGCGCGTCTGGAAGAATCAGCACTTTCCCGGCCATTTGGGAAACGTGCGCAAAACGTCGAAGAATTTGCGCGTTGTGAAAATTGACGCGGACGAAAATCTGCTGCTCGTGCGCGGCGCCGTACCGGGCCCCACGGGCGCGTACATCTACATTCATAAAGCGAAGAAATCGGAATAGCGAGACGAATATGGCCGTACTGGACGTAAAAAATCTGGATGGCAAGACCGTCGGGAAGATTGAGCTGGCCGACGATGTGTTTGCGGCGCGCGTGAATCCACATGTGCTGCACGAGACGGTGCGGCATTATCTGGCCTCGCAGCGCGCGGGAACGCACAAGACCAAGCAGAAGAGCGAAGTCAGCGGCTCGGGACGCAAACTGTGGAAGCAGAAGGGTACCGGACGCGCCCGCATCGGCTCGATCCGTTCTCCGCTGTGGCGCCATGGCGGCACAGTGCATGGCCCAGTGCCGCGCAGCTACGCGTACCGCATTCCGCGCAAGGTTTTTCTGGGCGCGCTGCGCTCGGCGCTCTCGGCGAAGGTCGCGGACAAGAAATTGGTCGTGGTCGATAACTGGCAGCTTGATTCGCACAAGACCAAACCGTTTCGCGAGACGCTGACCCGGCTTGACGATGCGAGCCGCACGCTGCTGCTGGTAAATGGCGCCGAAAACGTCAATCTCGAGCGCGCCAGCCGCAATCTGGAAGGCGTCAAGCTCGTCCGCACCACGGCGATCGAGCCCTATGACTTGCTGCGCCATGAAGCGCTTGTGCTTTCGCGCGAAGCTGCGGAAAAGCTCAGCCGAGGATTGAGCGAAAGCTCCCAGGCCGCTGCCGCATCAGAAACGGTGCAGATCCAGCCAGCGAAAGCTCCAAAGGCAGCGAAGACCGACGCTTCTCATGCTGAAGCCAAACACGCGGCTAAGAAGTCCGCGGCAAAGAAAGAAAAGAAGCCCGCAGTGAAGAAGCAGGCGAAGGCCAAGCCTAAAGGGAAAAAGGACTGACGATGGCGACCGAACCATACGAAATCATTCGCCGGCCGATCATCACCGAAAAAGGCATGGGCGTGAAAGAAACGCAGCTCACGGCCGTGTTCGAAGTGGCGCGCGATGCGACGAAGACGGAAATCAAGGAAGCCGTGCAGAAGGCGTTCAAGGTAAAGGTCGCCGACGTGCGCACGGCGATTTATCACGGCAAGCTGCGGCGGCGCGGGCGTTCCGAAGGTCGCCGGCGCGATTGGAAGAAGGCGTATGTCAAGCTGGCCCCGGGCGAGAAGATGATGGAATACGCGGAGAATCTCTAGCCAGAAAATTCCGGCGCAGTCGGGCCGGAGGCGAGAGGGAATTACGATGGCACTGAAATCATTTCGACCATATACGCCGGCACGGCGCTTCCTCACCGTGCTCGACAACAGCGAGATCACCAAGGACACGCCCGAGAAGTCGCTTGTCGAATCGAAGAAGCGCACGGGCGGTCGCAACGCGCACGGAGAGGTGACTTCGTGGCACCGTGGCGGCGGCCATCAGAAGAAGTATCGCGTCATCGATTACCACCGCGACAAGACCGGCATTCCGGCGAAAGTCGCGGCCATCGAGTACGATCCGAACCGCTCGGCGCGCATCGCGCTGCTGCATTATGCCGATGGCGAGAAGCGCTACATCTTGCATCCGGTCGGTCTTGAAGTCGGCATGACCGTGCAGAATGGTGCTGGCGCCGATATTCTTCCCGGCAATGCGCTGCCGATTCGCAACATTCCGCCCGGCACGATGGTGCATAACCTCGAGCTCGCTCCGGGCAAAGGTGGACAGGTGGTGCGCTCGGCGGGCGGCGCGGCGCAGTTGCTGAGCAAGGAAGGCGATATTGCGCTGGTGAAATTGCCTTCCGGTGAAACGCGCAAGTTTTCGCTCGATTGCATGGCCACGGTCGGGCAATTGGGAAATCTGGACCACGAAAACATTACCTATGGCAAAGCGGGAGCCACGCGCTGGCGCGGGCGCCGGCCGACGGTTCGCGGCGTGGCGATGAACCCGGTGGATCACCCGCACGGCGGCGGTGAAGGCCGCGTGAAGGGCAATCATCCGCAGACGCCTTGGGGTTTTCCGACTTTGGGCGCGAAGACGCGCAAGAAAAAGCCTTCCGATCGCTTGATTGTGCAGCGGCGGAAGCCATAAACGAGTTTAGTGAGCAGGGAGAAGTAAAAAATGAACCCGGCGCGGCGGGGAATCGAGAGCAGGACCATGAGTGCAACGAGAACAACTCGCAGAGTCACGCGGCGAACCGCGCGCGCTTCCAAGCGCATTCGCCCCGCGGCCAAGCCGGTTCGCAAGCTGAAAGTGATCGCCCCGCAGCCGCAGGTTTTGTATCGCATCTGCAAACCGGGCTGGGCGGTCGTTGTGGAGAAAACGCCAAACGCGCAGGGAACACGTTTTGTTTGCCCGTTTTGCCCGGTGTCGCATCGCGTGCCGGGTCCGGTGCGCGGATTCCGGCGCATGCGCCGGGCGCAGTGGGTGAAGCTGCGTCGCGTTGAAGAATAGCTGGAGAATCGAGGGACGATGCCACGTTCGCTGAAAAAAGGGCCGTTTATCGATGAGCCCCTTCGCGAAAAAATCGAGGGGATGAACGCGCGGAACGAGAAGAAGGTCGTCAAGACCTGGTCGCGGCGGTCTACGATTTTGCCCGAGATGGTCGGGCACACGATCGCCGTGCACAACGGGAAAAAATTTATTCCCGTGTACGTCACCGAGCAGATGGTCGGGCACAAGCTCGGCGAATTCGCGCCCACGCGTACGTTCAAGGGGCATGCGGTGAAAGCGGCTCTCGAAAAGGCCGCCGCGGCGGCAGGTGGCGCTCCGGGCGCAGCTCCGGCAGCGGGTGGAGCGGCGCCGGCAGGCGGAGGAGCTGCTGCGCCGAAGGCGTGAGGAAATTAGAGATTCAAGAATAGGGACGACGAATGGCACCTGAGACACTGACGCACACTTCGATCGACGGCCTGGCCAACGCGCGCTTCATTCGCGTTTCGCCGCAGAAGGCTCGCTTGGTGGTTGACTTGATTCGCGGCCATCGCGCTGCCGATGCCTTGCAGACATTGCAATTTACGAAGAAGCGCATCGCGCGCGAAATCGCCAAGGTGTTGCGCAGCGCCATCGCCAATGCGGAGCATAAGGCGGATGAAGCGGGCGAATCGCTCGACGTCGACACTCTGTACGTCTCTCGCTGCTTCGTCAACGAAGGGCCGCGCTGGAAGCGGCTGCGCACTGCGCCGATGGGCCGGGCGTTCCGCTATCAGAAGCGCACCAGCCACATCGTCGTCGAAGTCGCCGAGCACGCACGCGCTGTGGAAGATCGCGTGAAGGCTGCGGCAGCCGAGCGCGAAGCTTCGAAGGGCATCAAGGGCGCGGTGCGCAAGGCGCGCAAAACGCTCGAAGAGAAGGCCAAGCAGGCGCAGAAGGCCAGGGATAAAGCGAAGAAAGGCAAGAAGTAGGAGGCTAGATTGGGTCAGAAGACGCATCCATACGGTTTTCGCCTGGGCTACAACAAAGGCTGGAAGTCCCGCTGGTTCGCCAAGCGCGAATATGCGGACTTGCTCCATGAAGACGTTCTCCTGCGCAATGAGCTCAAGGACAAGTTGAAGTCCGCAGGCATCAATTCGATCGATATCGAGCGCGCTGCCAATAAGCTCGTCGTGCGCATCTATACCGCGCGTCCGGGAATCATCATCGGCCGCAAAGGTTCGGAGATCGACAAGCTCAAGGCCGAAGTGCAGAAGCGCACCAAACGCGAAGTGCACATCGATATTCAGGAAGTGCATCGCCCGGAACTGGACGCGCAGCTCGTCGCCGAATCGATTGCGTTGCAGCTCGAAAAGCGCGTGGCGTTCCGCCGCGCGATGCGCAAGGCTGTGGATTCGGCGCTGCGCTTCGGTTGCAAGGGCATCAAGGTCCGCGTCGCAGGCCGCTTGAATGGCGCGGAAATCGCGCGCAAGGAATGGTATCTGCAGGGGCGCCTGCCGCTGCAAACGCTTCGTGCGGACATCGATTTCGGATTCGCGCAGGCGGAAACAACGTATGGCGTGATCGGCGTGAAGTGCTGGGTCTATCAGGGCGAAAATGCACCGGAGCGGAAACGCGCGGAAGAGCGCGCCGCGGCGGCTGCGAACGCCTGAATGGCGCCGGGAGTCTAAGGACAGCGAATTATGTTGATGCCGAAAAAAGTGAAGTACCGGAAGCAACAGCGCGGCCGGCGCTCGGGCAAATCCTGGCGCGGTGGGGCGCTGGCTTTTGGAGAATACGGCCTGAAGGCGCTCGAACCGGCATGGATTACCGACCGGCAGATCGAGGCTGCTCGTGTGGCCATCACGCGGTTCATCAAGCGCGGCGGAAAACTTTGGATTCGGGTTTTTCCCGACAAGCCGTTCACCAAGAAGCCGGCTGAAACGCGCATGGGCAAGGGCAAAGGGCCGCCGGAGCGCTGGGTCGCCGTCGTAAAGCCGGGGCGCGTGATGTTTGAGATGTCCGGAGTGGATAGCGCCGCAGCCACCGAAGCGATGGACTTGGCTGCGCAGAAGCTGCCGATTCGGACGAAATTCGTCACGCGTGCGGAGGAGCTCTGATGGCTGACCGCATGGAGAAGTTTCGCGAGCTGGATGAAAACGAACTGCACATCCGCGAGCACGAGCTCGGCGAGCAGATTTTCCACCTGCGCTTTCAGTTGACGACAGGCCAGGCGGAGAGTGTCAAGAAACTGCGCGAGGCCAGGCGCGATCTGGCGCGTGTCAAGACTCTCGTGCGCATGAAGGAATTGGGACACCCGATTGCCGCTCCCAAGGCGCGCGAGAGGTCGGAAAAAGGAAGTGGACAAAAACAGGCATCGAAGCGGCCGACGCACAAGCGTTCGAGCCGCGGGAAGAAAGCGGAATAACGTGAGGAAGTCAGATGACGAGTGAAGCGGCAAGTGGCGCGGCAGAGCATCGGCAAGAGCGCGGCGCGCGCCAGGAACTGACCGGCGTGGTCACCAGTTCGAAGATGAACAAGACCATCGTCGTGAAGGTGACGCGCACGACGCAGCATCGCAAATACATGCGCGTCACGCGCAGCAGCAAAAAGTATTACGCGCACGACGAGCAGAATGAAGCGCGGCCGGGCGACACAGTGCGTATCGTGGCCAGCCGTCCGTTGTCGAAACTCAAGCGCTGGCGTCTGGCTGAAATCGTGGCCCGCTCGCGGCGCGTAGCGTAACGGGAATAGGGGAGCAAGCGCATGGTTCAGATGCGAACGTGGCTGACCGTCGCCGATAATTCCGGCGCGCGGCAGTTGACGGCGATTTTGCCGCTCGGCGGCGATGCGGGCCTGGTGGCCGGGCTTGGCGACGTGGTCACCGCCTCAGTGAAAGAAGCGGCGCCGGATAGCCAGGTCAAGCAGGGAACGGTGGTGAAAGCGGTCGTGGTACGCACACGGAAAGAGCACCGGCGCAAAGATGGAACGTATATTCGTTTCGACGATAACGCTGCGGTGCTGATTAACGAAGCGGGAGAGCCGGTGGGAACGCGCGTATTTGGGCCCGTGGCGCGCGAGTTGCGCGAGAGGAAGTTCACGAAAATCATCTCTCTTGCGCCGGAGGTTTGGTAGTCATGCGCCAGCGTCGAGCGCCGGAAAAGCATCCGATTCTGATTCGCCGTGGCGACACCGTGAAGATTATGGCTGGCCGCGACAAAGGCAAGAGCGGCCGTGTGCTGAGCGTCGATCCCGTGAAGCGCCGGGTGACCGTCGAGCACGCCAATATCATCAAGAAGCACACCAAGCCCAATCCGTCGAAGAATATTCGCGGCGGAATTTTGGATAAGGAAGGTCCGATTCATCTGTCGAACGTGATGATTGTCTGCCCGAGTTGCGGCAAGCATGCGCGCATCGGCGCCACGATCTTGTCCGATGGCACGAAGGCGCGAAGCTGCCGCCGTTGCCATGCCGCGCTGGAAGGCTGACAGAGGAAAAGAATGCAAGCGAAGGCTGCCAGAATATGATGAGCCGACTACATGAACGGTACCGCAAAGAGGCCATGCCGGCGCTCTCGAAGCGCTTCGGCTATTCGAATCCCATGGCCGTCCCGCGGTTGAAAAAAGTCACGGTGAATATCGGACTCGGCGAAGCCAGTCAGAACGTCAAGCTGCTCGACGTCGCCGTACAGGAGCTGGGACAGATCACCGGCCAGAAGCCCGTGATTACGCGCGCGAAGAAGTCCATCGCGAATTTCAAGATTCGCAAGGGCATGCCTATCGGCTGCATGGTCACGTTGCGCGGCGAACGCATGTATGAGTTCGTGGATCGGCTGGCCAACATTGTTTTGCCCCGCGTCCGCGACTTCAAAGGCCTTCCGGGGAATTCGTTCGACGGCCGCGGCAATTACACGCTCGGGCTGAAAGACCAGTTGGTGTTCCCGGAGATCGACTACACGCGCGTGGACAAAATCAAGGGCATGAATATCACGCTCACGACGTCGGCGCACACGGATGAAGAGGGGCGCGAGCTCTTGAAATTGCTCGGCGTCCCGCTGAGGTCGTAAGGGCCGCAATCGAATCAAGAATCGAAAGGGCTACAGGAGAAACGATGGCGACAACCGCACGATGCGCCAAGATGAAGAAGAAGTTGAAGTACAAGATTCGCGTTCGCAACCGCTGCCGCATTTGCGGCCGGCCGCGTGCGTTTCTGCGCAAATTCGAAATGTGCCGCATCTGTTTCCGCGGCCTGGCGCTCAAGGGAGAAATTCCCGGCGTGACGAAGGCGAGCTGGTAAGGACGATCGATGAATACTGACCCTATAGCTGACATGCTGACGCGCATCCGCAATGCCGTCCGCGCACGCCATCCGCGCGTGGACTTGCCCGCGTCCAAAATGAAAGTCGAGATTGCGCGTATTTTGAAGGAAGAAGGGTACGTTTCGACGTACAAGCTGGTCGACGAAAATAAGCGCAAGGTCCTGCGCGTGTTTTTCCGCTACACGCCCGACAAGCGCAGCGTTCTGACAGGGCTCAAGCGCGTCTCCCGTCCCGGCTGCCGCCGGTATGTGGGGAAAAAGGGAATCCGCTCGGTCGTCGGCGGAATGGGCGTGGCGATTCTTTCGACGCCACGAGGCATCATGAGCGGTCACACGGCGCGAAAAGAAGGCGTCGGCGGCGAACTTTTGTGCGAGGTTTGGTAGAACCATGTCGCGTATAGGAAAAAAACCGATCGCGATTCCGAGTGGCGTAAAGGTCAGCATTGCAGCAGACGCCATCGAAATCCAGGGCCCCAAGGGCAAGATGCGCGTTCCCGTTCCCGGGAAGATCAAATTCGAACAGAAGGACGGCCACCTGCTCGCCACGCGGCAGAGCGAAATGCAGCGTGCGCTGCACGGTCTGGCTCGCGCGCTCGTCGCCAATGCTGTGAAAGGCGTAACGGAAGGATTCAAGAAGGAGCTCGACATTGTGGGCGTCGGCTATCGCGCGGAGGTCAAGGGCAAGAGCGTCGTTTTCGCCCTCGGCTATTCGCATCCGATAACTTTTCCGATCCCTGAGGGGATTCAGATTACCGTCGACAAGCAGACGCATGTCACGGTGACAGGCGCCGACAAAGGCGTTGTCGGACAAGTGGCTGCAAACATTCGCGGTTTGCGCCCGCCTGATCCATACAAGCAGAAGGGCATTCGCATCGTCGGGGAGCGTTTGAAGAAGAAGGCTGGAAAAGCCGGCGCAGCCAAGACCGCCGCATAAACGGATTTCGAAGATTCGTGGTTTTGAAGGAGAAGAGCAATGGCAGTTGTTCCAGTACGAAGGCTGTCGCGTGATTTGCACCGCCAGCGGATTCATCAGCGGATGCGGCAGACGCTTGTGGGAACCGAAGAGCGGCCGCGCCTTTGCGTGTATCGCTCGATTAAGCATATCCGCGCGCAGGTGATTGACGACCGCAAGGGTCACACCATCGCGTCGGCCAGTTCGCTCGATGCCGATGTGAAGAAGCAGATTCGCGGAGGCGGCAACGTCGCCGCGGCCAAGGTGGTCGGCAAGATCATCGCGGAGCGCGCCAAAGCTGCGGGAGTCGAAAAGGTGGTCTTCGACCGCGGTGGCTACCAATATCATGGCCGTATTCAGGCGCTCGCTGAAGCGGCTCGAGAGGCGGGATTGAAGTTCTGAAGCTTATGCCGAAACAAGAGCTCAAAGACACGCTTGCAGTTCGCCGGCAGATTGACGCCAATCCGGCCAACGTCAAAGATCAGGTCGTCAACATCAATCGCGTCACGAAGGTCGTCAAGGGAGGCAAGAACCTCAGTTTTTCAGCGCTCGTCGTGGTCGGCGATCAGGATGGCCACGCGGGTTTTGGCATGGGCAAGGCGCGCGAAGTTCCCATGGCGATTCGCAAGGCCATCGAGCAAGCGAAGAAGAACATGGTTAAGCTCAATCTGAAAGGCTCGTCGATTCCTCATCAGGTTCTTGGCCGCTACGGTTCGGGGCAGGTTCTCCTGAAGCCCGCGCCGGAAGGAACCGGAATCATTGCCGGCGGTCCGGTGCGCGCGGTGATGGAAGTAGCGGGAATTCAAAATGTGCTGACCAAATCGATCGGTACGTCGAATCCGCACAACGTCATCAAAGCGACCTTCGACGCGCTCCTGCATTTGAAAGACGCCGCGAAAGTCAACGAGGAGCGCGGCAAAGCGGCGGAAGCGGCAAACGCGTAAGGATTTGAAAACGATATGGCGACAAAGAAAAAATCGGACACATTGAAGATTCGCTGGGTGGTCAGCTTCATTGGCTGCCCGCGCAGCATGCGCCAGACGATTCGCGGCCTGGGGTTTCGCCGCATGAATCAGGTCGTCGAGCGCCCGGACAATCCATCCATTCGCGGCATGATTGCGCGAGTCCATCATCTGGTTCGGATCGAAGAGTAACGGGGCGATACGATGAGCGTGAAGCTATCCAATTTGAGGCCGCCGCGCGGGTCGCGGCATCGCAAGGTTCGCGTGGGCCGCGGCATGGGCTCGAAGATGGGAAAGACCGCCGGTGCGGGAAACAAAGGCCAGCAGTCGCGTCGCGGTTATTCGCGGCGTCCCGGATTTGAAGGCGGGCAGATGCCTTTGCATCGCCGCCTGCCGAAGCGCGGCTTTCACAGCTTGCATCACAAGGAATACGCCATCGTAAACGTCGAAATGCTCAACGCTTTTGCGGCCGGCGAAACCGTCACGCCAGACACGCTCGAAGCGCGCGGAATCATTCACGTTCGCCGCGATGGCATCAAGATTTTGGGCGACGGCGATTTGAAAGTCGCGCTCACCGTGCACGCGCATAAGTTCAGCCGTTCTGCGGAGCAGAAGATCACTTCCGCCGGGGGTAAGGTCGAAGTTTTGCAATGAGAAAGCTTGTCGAAGCATTTCGGAACATCATCACCACGCCGGACCTGCGCAACCGGTGTCTTTTCACGTTGATGATTCTGGCGGTTTACCGGCTGGGTGCGTTCATCACCACGCCGGGAATCAATAACGAATTGCTTCTCAGCTTGTTCCAGCAAAACCGGAATTCCGTCCTCGGCATCGTGGATTTGTTCAGCGGCGGCAATTTGCGCCGTTTGTCGATTTTCGCTCTGGGCATCATGCCGTACATCACGGCGGCGATCATTCTCGAATTGATGGTTGTTGTGTGGCCCTATTTGGATCGCCTGAAAAAAGAAGGCGAGCTGGGCCGCAAGAAAATCACGCAGTATACGCGCTACCTGACGATTATTTTGAGCATCTTCCAGTCGCTGACGATTGCCGCGACGCTGCAGCACCAGAATGTTTTGGGCCAGCAGCTCGTGTATCACCCGGGCATACGCTTTGTCGGCATGACCGTTCTCACGTTGACGACTGGTTCGGCCTTCATCATGTGGCTCGGCGAGCAGATTAGCGACCGCGGCATCGGCAATGGAATGTCGCTCATCATTTTTGCCGGAATCGTTGTTGGTCTGCCGCGCGCCGTCGAGGATTTGTGGCAGATGACCACCAGCGGTCAGTGGGGCGCCTACGGCCCGATCGCCATCGTGAGCCTGCTGGTTCTGATGGTTGCGGTTGTGGCGTTCATCGTTTTCGTCGAGCGTGGCCAGCGCCGCATTCCCGTGCAGTATGCCAAGCGTGTCATGGGCCGGAAAGTCATGGGCGGTCAGATGACGTATCTGCCGCTGCGCGTCAATTCCGGCGGCGTGATTCCGCCGATTTTCGCGAGTTCGTTGCTGACTTTTCCGCAGACGATCGCCATGGTTTTTCAGAATCGCTCGTCGTTTCTGCAGGGGTTTGCCCGCACCTTCGCATGGGGCGAGCCGTTGTACACGCTGGTTTATGTTTTGCTGATCGTTTTCTTCGCGTTCTTTTATGTGGGAATTATTTTCAATCCCACGGAGCTCGCCGACAACATGCGCAAGTACGGCGGCTTTATTCCCGGCATTCGCCCGGGCCGCAACACCTCGGAGCATATCAACAAGGTGTTGACGCGATTGACGCTCGTCGGCGGCCTCTATCTGGCGCTCGTGTGCGTCATTCCCGAGTGGATGATCTCCGGCATTCACCTGCAGCACTTGCCATTGGTTGGCAATTGGATTGACGAACATTTCTGGCGCTTCATTCTGGAAGGCTTGAACGTGAATTTCTATTTCGGCGGCACGTCGCTTTTGATCGTCGTTGGCGTCGCGATGGACACTGTGCAGCAGATCGAAGCGCAGCTCGTCATGCGTAATTATGAAGGCTTTACTCGCCGAGGTCGGCCGCGCGGTCATGGTGCCTGATTGTGACGCAGCACCAGTCGGCGAAGATGTTTGCTCGTGCGGTGATTTTTCTCGGACCGCCGGGAGCAGGAAAAGGCACGCAGGCCAAGCTCGTGGCGTCGCGGTTTAATGTGCCGCATCTTTCCACGGGCGACATGCTGCGGGACAACGTAAGCCGCGGCACGGAATTAGGGTTGCTGGCAAAGCCCGTGATGGAGCGCGGCGAACTGGTATCTGACGCGCTCGTGTTGCGAATGGTTGAGGAACGCATCGCGCGCCCGGATTGTAGGAACGGATTCGTTTTTGACGGTTTTCCGCGGACCGTCGCGCAGGCTGAGGCCCTCGACGGAATCCTCGCGAAGCAGGGGATCGGGGCGCCGGCGGTGATTTATTTCAACGTTGCGGAAGATGTTTTGATGCGGCGGTTGACGGGCCGGCGAACGTGCAAGGCGTGTGGCGAGATTTACAATATTTATGACCGTCCGCCGAAGGTCGATGGCCGCTGTGATGCAGATGGTGGAGAGCTCGTGCAGCGCGCCGATGATAAGCCGGAAGTGATTCGCGAGCGGCTCGCGGCGTACGATCGGCAGACGAAGACGCTCGTGGACTATTACCGTTCGCAAGGTGTGCTCCATGAAGTGGATGGTGCGGCCAGCATGGAGGCAGTGACGGCATCGGTATTCGGCGCGCTCTCGAAGTTTGAGGCCCGTGCATGATTATTTGCCGTTCGCAAGAGGAACTGGAAACCATGCATCGCGCTGGCATGGTCGTCTGGGGAGCGTTGACGGAATTGCGGAAAATGATTCGTCCCGGTGTGACGACAATAGAGCTCGACGAATTCGCGGAAGGGTACGCGAAGGAGCGCGGCGCGCGTCCCGCGTTCAAGGGCTATCACGGTTACCCGAGGTCGCTCTGCACGTCGATCAACAATGAGGTCGTGCATGGGATTCCTTCGGCAAAGCGTTCGGTCAAAGAAGGGGACATTCTTTCCATGGATTTTGGAGTCGAACTCGATAGCTACTTCGGCGATGCGGCGCTCACGGTTCCTGTAGGGAAGATCGACCCGGCTCACGAGAGGCTCCTGCGCGTGACGCGCGAAGCGCTCGAGCGCGGTATCGACATGATTCGCCCGGGCAATCGCTTGACGGACATTTCCGCCGCGGTGCAGCAGCACGTCGAAAAAAATGGATTTTCCGTGGTCCGCGAGTTTGTCGGTCACAGCATCGGCACGAAAATGCACGAAGATCTTCAGCTCCCGAATTACGGCGAGCCGGGGCATGGGCCGAAGCTGCAGAAGGGCATGGTTCTCGCCATCGAACCGATGGTGAATATCGGCAACGCGGAAGTGCGGGTCCTGGACGATCAGTGGACTGCTGTGACATGCGACGGAAGCGACTCGGCGCATTTTGAGCACACGGTCGCTGTCACGGAGAATGGCCCGTGGATTCTAACCCGTCCGCGCGATGCCGCCGGACCGGTTTGGTAACGCGAATTTCGTTTTGAACTTGATCGCATAGGAGCGCATGGCAAATAAGCCGCACGACGATTCGAAAAAGGCGGACTCCGGGAATCCGAAAGAGGACGCCATTGAAGTCATGGCCACGGTGATTGAGCCGTTGCCAAATGCGATGTTTCGCGTCGAGCTTGAGAACAAGCATCAGGTGCTCGCGCACATTTCTGGCAAGATGCGCAAGAATTTCATCCGCATTTTGCCGGGCGACAAAGTTGCGGTCGAGCTTTCGCCGTACGATTTGACTCGTGGCCGCATCGTCTATCGCTATAAATAGCGGCGGGAGCAGGGAGCGGAAAAAATGAAGGTTCGGGCCTCAGTCAAGAAAATTTGTATGAAGTGCAAGATTGTCCACCGGCGCGGTGTGGTTCGCGTGGTTTGCAGCAATCCGAAGCACCGCCAGCGCCAGGGTTAGTTCGGGTTTAGGGAGGAAGCGAGATGGCACGTATAGCCGGCGTGGAGTTGGGACCCAACAAGCGCCTCTGGATCGGGCTCACGGCGATCTATGGGATCGGCCAGGCCCGCGCGAAGGAACTCTGCGCGAAAGCAAATGTCGATCACTTCAAGAAAATCAAGGACCTGAGCGAAGACGAAGTCAATCATATCCGCCAGGCGATCGAATCGGAAGGCCGCGTCGAAGGCGATCTCCGCAAGGAGATGCAGATGAACATCCGGCGGCTGATCGAAATTCAGTGCTACCGCGGTCTGCGTCATCGCCGCAATTTGCCGGTCCGCGGCCAGCGCACGCACACGAACGCCCGTACGCGGAAAGGCCCGCGCAAGGGTGCCGTCGCGGCCAAGAAGAAAGTCGCGGTCCGCAAGTAACGCGGCCCAAGGAGAGAATCACTCGTGGCAAAGGAACCGCAACAGCAAGAGGGTGGAGCGCCAGCGGCAGGTAAGGCCGCCGCGACTGGCAAGTCCACAAAGCGAAAGAAAGAGTTCCGCAAAAAGAGGGAGAAGCGCGTCGTCCCTCAGGGAACGGCCTATGTTCAGGCGACGTTCAACAACACGATTGTCACCCTCAGCGACCCTGAGGGTCGTGTCGTGAGTTGGGCTTCGGCTGGCTCGGTTGGTTTTAAGGGATCGCGCAAGGGCACGCCCTATGCCGCGCAGCAGGCTGCCATGACTGCGGCCGGCGTCGCCCGCGACCAATATGGCATGAAGTCGATTGAAGTCCGCGTGAAAGGACCAGGTGCCGGACGCGAGTCCGCCGTCCGTGCCTTGGCTTCCGCCGGGCTGCATATTCGATTGATTAAAGACGTCACGCCGGTGCCGCATAACGGCTGCCGCCCGCCGAAGCGCCGTCGCGTCTGATCGGTTTTTAGGGAAGAGCAAAGGAGAAGCAGAATTGGCAAGACATCGTGAAGCGGTTTGCCGGCTGTGCCGCAGGGAAGGGATGAAACTCTTCCTCAAGGGCCTCCGGTGTTTTACGGAAAAATGCGCCATCGAGAAACGCAATTTCGTCCCCGGCCAGCACGGCCAGGCGCGCCGTCCGAAAATGGTCGGCTATGGCGTGCAGTTGCGCGAGAAGCAAAAGATGAAGCGCACCTACGGTTTGCTCGAGCGGCAGTTCCGTCATTACTACCAGAAGGCGGCGCGCGCTCAGGGTCCTACGGGCTCGAATTTGATGGTCATGCTCGAGCGCCGGCTGGATAACGTGATTTACCGCGCGGGTTTGGCAAGTTCTCGTTCGCAGGCGCGGCAACTCGTTTCCCACGGCCACGTGCTCGTGGGCGGCCACAAAGTGAATATCCCGAACTATCTGGTGAAAGTGGGAGACGACATTACCATCCGGCAGAAGATGCATCAGAACGCCATGGTGCTCGAAGCGCGAAATCTGGCGCAGAATCAGAACGCCGCGCCGTGGCTCGAAATCGACCGCGAGAATTTCAAAGCGCGCGTGCTGGCTTTGCCGCGCCGCGAAGACGTGCAGACCCCGGCGATGAACGAGCAGCTCATCGTCGAGTTGTATTCCAAGTGAGCGAGGGCGTCGAAAAGAGTTTGGGGTGAGGCCTGCATCGAGCGGGCCGGGAGGAATAATAAAATGTGGAAAGGCTTTCAGAAACCGAAGCGTTTGGCGGCGGAACTTGAGTCGCTGACGGATAAGTACGGGAAATTCTCCGCGCAGCCGTTTGAGCGCGGTTGGGGCACCACGGTGGGCAACGCGTTGCGCCGCGCTCTCTTGAGTTCGATTGAAGGCGCCGCGATAACCGCCGTGAAAATCGAAGGCGTGCTGCACGAATTTTCCCCGATTCCCGGCGTCGTCGAAGACGCCACGGACATCATTTTGAATCTGAAGCAGGTGCCGCTGAAACTGAATTCGGATCAGTCGAAGACCATCACGTTGGTCGTCGATACGCCCGGTCCGGTCACATCAGCAAAAATCGAGGAAGACGCCGATATCGCTGTGCTGGACAAGAACGTTTATCTGGCCACCGTGAGCGAGGGCGGAAAGCTCGAAATGGAGATTCGCGTCAAGAACGGCCGCGGCTACGTCGCCGCCGACCGCAACTTCGACGAGGATCTCCCCATCGGCTACATTCCGATCGATTCGGTCCATTCGCCTGTGCGCAAGGTGAATTATTCCGTGGAAGCGGCCCGTCTCGGTCAGATGACCGATTACGAGAAATTGACTCTTGAAGTCTGGACCAATGGCGCCATCACGCCGCAGGACTCCATCGGCTTCGCGTCGAAGCTCATCAAGGACCACATGAGCATCTTCATCAATTTCGAAGAGCAACCCGAGCTGCCCGAGGAAGTGGTCGAGAATTTCAGCGATCCGCGCCTCGATCATCTCGACCGTTCGGTCGAGGAGCTCGAGCTTTCCGTGCGTTCCTATAATTGCCTCAAGAACGCGAATATTCAGAGTCTCCGCGAACTCGTCCAGAAGACCGAAGCCGAAATGCTCAAGACCAAGAATTTCGGTCGCAAATCGCTGAACGAAATCAAGGACATACTCCAGAAGATGGGCCTCTCGCTCGGCATGAAGTTCGACGAACATGGCCGCATCATCTGGCCGCCGCTGCCGAGCCAGACAGCTCCGCCGGCTCCGGAAGAGACCACAGCTTTCTAAGGAACCCACTCGCATGCGACACCTTGTAGCTGGAAGCAAACTCGGGAAACAACCGGCTCATCGCCGGGCCGTGCTCCGCAATCTGGTGACGAATGTCATCGAGCGCGAACGCATCACCACCACGATCGCGCGCGCGCGCGCGGCTCGTCCGCTTGTCGAGCGCATGATTACGCTCGGCAAACGCGATACGCTCCACGCCCGGCGCCAGGCTGCCGCGTTTCTCCAAACAAAAGACGCCACGCGCAAACTCTTCGCCGAAATCGCTCCGCGCTTTTCGGATCGTGCCGGCGGTTATACGCGCATCGTTCGCGCCGGTTGGCGCATCGGCGATGGCGCCGAGCTCGCGATTCTCGAGCTGATTGGCTCCGAGCTGAAGAAGAAAGAGAAAAAGGCCAAGCGTGAGAAGACTCCGGAAGCGCCGGAAGCGGAAGAAAAGGAAACAGCGAAGGCCTCTAGCTAAATAGCATCCAACTCCGAAAACGAATCAAGCCCGCTCGGCATCAGCCGCAGCGGGCTTTTCGTTTCTCGCAGACCCTCCGAATACCTACGCGGCTCGGTTCTCATCGGATTCGCGTCGTCGCGTCACGAACCAGAGCCATGCGAAAAATTGCGCAATCGTTCCCGCTGCCGTGTCGAGCAGCACATCGCTGAACTCCGAGCCGCGCCCCGGCACAAAATATTGGTGGAATTCGTCCGAGCCTGCATAGACAAAAACGATCGCGATGGCCGCAATCGCCCAGATGAGCCGCCAGCCTGGCCGCTCGCCGCGAATCGTGCGCAAGACGAGCAAGCTGAAAATAAAATATTCGGTGACGTGTCCGCCTTTGCGGATCAGAAAATGGGCGCGACTCAGAAAATGCCACGAGGCATGAGGGAAGAGAAATCGCAACACCGGCAGGATGAAGCGCGATGTGTTCGCGCTGCCAAACCAGTGCGTGGACATCGTCCAGATGACCGCTGCCCAGGCGATCACCGGCCAGTTGCGAGCGAGCCAGCGCACGCTACCAGGTCCAACTTACCGCAGCTGCCGCAAGGGAATTCGAAATAGCCTCGGCGCGCATTTGTCGTCTATTCCAGCCGGTAATTCGGCGCTTCGCGCGTAATGATGACGTCGTGAACGTGGCTTTCGCGCAATCCCGCCGACGTGATGCGAATGAACTGAGAGTTTTCCTGCAGCTCGCGTATATTGCTGACGCCGCAGTAGCCCATGCCGCTCCGCAAGCCACCGACAAGCTGCTCCACAAGTCCCGCGAGTGGCCCTTTGTAGGGAACTTGTCCCTCGATGCCTTCCGGCACTGATTTTCCGCGTTCCGCGCTTTCCTGCGCGTAGCGGTCTGCCGACCCTGCTTCCATCGCGCCGAGCGAACCCATGCCGCGATAGGATTTATAGGTGCGTCCTTGATAGAGAATCGTTTCGCCCGGCGCTTCTTCCGTTCCGGCAAAAAGTCCGCCGATCATCACGGCCGAAGCTCCCGCGGCAATGGCCTTGGTGATGTCGCCGGAAAATTTCACGCCGCCATCGGCGATCACCGGCACGCCCGTGCCGCGCGCCGCCCGCGAGGCGTCGAGAATCGCCGTAATTTGCGGCACGCCTGCGCCGGTCACCACGCGCGTCGTGCAAATCGATCCCGGCCCAACGCCGACTTTGATTCCGTCGATGCCCAGAGCAATCAAATCGCGCGCGCCTTCTTCCGTGGCGACGTTCCCCGCGAGGAGCTGCAGTTCAGGCAGGCGCTGCTTCACCTGCTTGATCGCGTCCATCACGCGCTGCGAATGTCCATGCGCTGTGTCAATCGCCAGCGCGTCCGCTCCCGCTTTTGCCATTTCGACGGCGCGGTCAAGAAAGTCGCCTGTCGCTCCAATCGCGGCTCCCACGCGCAGGCGTCCGTGTTCATCCTTTGCCGCATTGGGATATTCGAGCTTCTTTTGAATGTCCTTGACGGTGATCAATCCCTTGAGATTGAAATCCTTGTCCACCACGAGCAATTTTTCGATGCGATGCCTTTGCAGAAGGCGCTCCGCTTCTTCGAGAGTGGTCCCCACAGGCACCGTGACGAGATGCTCTTTCGTCATCACACGGTCAACCGGCTGATCGAGGTTGCGCTCAAATCGCAAGTCCCGGTTCGTCAATATGCCGACCAGCCGCGCGCCCCGCGTGACCGGCAAGCCGGACACTTTGTACTTGTTCATGATGTCCAGCGCATGCCGCAGCGAGAGTTCCGGCGCGATGGTTACGGGATCGACGATCATTCCGCTTTCCGACCGTTTCACGCGGTCGATTTCTTCGCCTTGCCGCTCAATCGTCATATTTCGATGCACAAACCCGAATCCACCCTGCCGAGCCAGCGCAATCGCCAGGCGCGATTCCGTCACCGTATCCATCGCCGCGGCAACAATGGGAATATTCAGCGCAAGCTTGCGCGAGAGGCAAGTGCGTGTGTCTGTCGCCGTCGGCAGCACAGATGATTTCCCCGGTTTCAGCAAGACGTCGTCAAATGTCAGTCCTTCAGAGATGCGGCTATCAGGAATCATTCGATCAATCCTCTGTTCCTATCATTGCGAGCTGTATTTCAGCGCCTAAAAACGCCAAAGCCCAGCTACGTTCGCTGGGCTCGAATACAATTGGATTTTGAGAAAAACACTTCATCGTGAAGAAACCATTGTAAGCGTGAGCGCAGCCAAGGTCAAGCTCGCCTGCGCCAGCCCGCTTGCGCGCCCTGCTCCGGTGACGTAAGGTAGATTCGCATGCGCGAATTCGAGCCGCCGTTCCTCCTGAGAAATCCTCACTCCATGACGATCGCCGCCGCTTTTTGGCCAAGGCGAATGCATTTTCTTGGGCCTGCGGCGCCGCGTTTTTTTGAGACGGAACCCGGGACGCGCGTCCGCGCCGACTGCAACTGGCAGCCCAATCCGGCCGAGCATCCGACCATCATTCTTTTGCATGGGCTCGAAGGCTCGAGCGATTCGGGCTACATGCTCGGAACCGCCGACAAAGCATTCGGCGCTGGCTTCAACGCCGTGCGCCTCAATCAGCGGAATTGCGGAGGCACCGAGGATCTGACCTCCACACTCTACAATTCCGGCCTCAGTTGTGACGTCCGCGCCGTTGTCGAGACCCTGACGGAAAGGGACAACCTGCCGGAAATTTTCGTCGCCGGGTTTTCTATGGGAGGAAATCTCGTTCTAAAAATGGCCGGGGAATTGGGAAACGCAGCGCCATCGCAATTGCGCGCCGTTGCGGGCGTCTGCCCATCCTGTGATCTCGGCGCCTGCGCAGACGCGATCGGCATGCCGCGGAATCGCCTCTATGAGCGGCATTTCGTTCGCCGTTTGAAGCGCCGCATGAAGTGGAAATCGCAGCTTTTTCCCGGTCTGTATCCGTTGAATGGCCTCGAGAAGGTTCGCAGCGTCCGCGAATTCGACAACGAGATTACCGCGAAGTTTTGCGGCTTTCGCGACGCCGACGACTACTACGCGCGTTGCAGTGCGGCGCAATTTCTGCCCGAAATCCGTGTGCCAGCGCTGTTGCTCGCGGCGCAGGATGACCCAATGATTCCATTCCACTCCCTGGAAAAAGGAACTTGGCGCGCCAATCGCCTCATCGAACTGGAAAGCCCTCCGCATGGCGGCCATTGTGCGTTCATTTCCCGCTGGCGCGGCGCCGACCGATTTTGGGCGGAGGCCCGCATTGTCGAGTTCTGCCGCCAGCATTCGCAGCTCGCCCCGCTCTGAATCTCAAATTCACTTAGTGGAAATGCGAGAGCATTACCGCTCCCGCGGAATTGACTCCCCGGGCGAGAACGAGCTGCTTTCCGTCCGGCGACCACGCAAACGACCAGATATGCATCGAAGTGAAATTCGTCAGTTTCTTGGGAGTTTCGAATTTTCCCGGTGCCGCAGCCTGGTTTCCTGGCTCTCCAACGGGCAATTCCCAGAGATCGGAGACACCTGAAATCGGGTTGTCTGCGATGTAAACAACGCCTCGTCCATCGGGAGTCCACGATGTGCAATTTTCGATTTCGTTTACTTGCAGCGACCCATGCATCTGAACGATGGATCGTACAGCGCCGGTAGCTGCGTCTAGGATGATAAGCCCGATTCCTGGCATATCCTGCCAATCCCAGACCGCGACATAGCGGCCGTCTGGCGAAATCGTAGGTTCGACGTATGATTTGTCCGCAACTTGTACAGGGTTCTGACCATCCAGTCCCACGCGCCACAAACGTGACTTGCCCCCGCTGATGTGGTCGTAAAAAACGCCTTTCCCGTCGGGCAGGCACGCCGGAAACATGTTTTCGGGGTCGGTTGTGAGCTGTTTGAGATTTCCCCCATTCTCGTCGGTCCGCCATATCTGCTTGTGCGTCGTAAAGACTAGATTACCCGTCTGCCCGCAGCGCGACGGAGCCGCGCTGAAGTTCGAGCCGGTCGTCACATCCTGCGAGATGCCAGTCGTAAGGGAGAGCTTCGCCAGGCCCACCTCGCCGGACGTGTAGTATCCATACAGGAGATCTCCCTTCGACGTCCATTCAGTTCCTGCGAAACCATCGGCGCGATCGGAATCCGAAGTGATTTGCCGCGGCGATGCGTTCGCCCATCTCGACATATCGCCAGGCATGAGCCATAGGTTGGAGTTGATCGAAGCCTGAATTGTCACCAGGCTCGACCCGTCGGCGGTGACGCTTGCGCCCACATAGAAGTTGAGGTCGTTCGTTATCCTTCGTGACTGGCCGCCAGGATACGAGACAAGCCACAGTTGCGAGTTCCACGTGGATTCGCCTTCCAGCGTTCCCGCGAAAACAATTCCCGAACCATCCGGAAGCCATGCGATTTGCTGCAACTCCTCCCATTGAGAGTCACCCAGGCGCGTCGCGTGACCATCGCTCAAATCGACTGTTTCTGGTACGGCGTGGCTGAACACGTCGGGTTGAAATCCAATGGCGATTCGCTTGCCGTCGGGAGACCATCCTGGCCCGGCAGAACGATCGAACGTTGCGGGGTCGTGAACTGTTATCAGCGTGCGAGCATCCGAACCATCGGAATTCACAAGCATGATCGAGGAAGTGCCGTTCTTGTCGGAATTCCGGACGAATGCAATTTGCTTTCCGTCGGGCGAAAAAGTGACGGGGCTGTCGACGTCGGAAAGGATTGTCTCCGGCGCGCCTCCCAGCGATGGCACTTTTTCAAGGTTGGCGGTCTTGCTGGCTCCCGACTGCGCGACACAGTACAAATAGTTTCCATCCGGAGAGAACACAAGATCGCCATTATTGTAGGTCGTCGCGCTCGGCGGAATAATTTGCACCGTGCTGCCGGTGGCGAGCTGTCGCACCCACAGACTCTGCTGCTGGGCGTTTACCACGTATGCGAGCAATTTCCCGTCCGGAGAAATAGCGGCCGGACCGACGTTGCCCGAAGTAGTCAACCGCGAGATCATCATCTGCTGAAACGAAGAAGACGTTTGCACCGGATGATACCGTTCCCAGTAATGTCGGGCGACCAAACCTGCAAACAGAAGCAGTGCTATAGCCACGCGCACGTAATACCATCGCGGCTCTCGCAGAACTCGTATCAGTCCGCGCACCATCGACTTGCGTTCAGGTGCTGCCTGGGCCGCCGAAGCCGTCGCACGAGTCGCCGGAACTTGTGTCGAGCTCTTGCGCGCGAATCCGCCTGAAGGTGGTGGGGTCGCGTCAGAGCGGGTGGCAAATGCGCCGTGCGGCGGCGCGAGAACCGGTGCGGCATCTGCCGAATCCGTGTCGCGCTTCAATCGTTTCAAATCGCCGCGCATCTCGGCCGCCGTTTGATAGCGCAAGTCGCGATCTTTTTCGAGTG
>JASHRL010000021.1 GCA_030037355.1 Candidatus Acidiferrales bacterium
GCGCCGTGTTCGATCGAATCCACCCCTGCATGCAACGCGGCCCAGATCGTCGGAAGATTTTCATCGTGCGCCGCGACTTTCACGTGCGCGTTGTGCGCCTGCTCGACGATGACTTTCAGCTCTTCGGCCGAGACTTGCTCGGCGAGCGGCGAATCGAGCGGTGAAAGCACGCCGCCGGACGCCAGAATCTTGATCACCCGCGCGCCGTACTTGAGCTGCCAGTGGACCGCGGCTTCCGCATCGGCTGGCGAATTGATGAACCCGTTTTCCGGCGTATAGAAATTCTCGGGCATCAGGTCCGGCGGGAAATCGTAAAAATCGCCGTGCCCGCCAGGGATGGAAATCGCGTGCGCCGCAGGATCCAGCCGCGGGCCGGGAATCGTGCCTTCGTTGATCGCGTTCATCAGCGCAACGTCAACGAAGCCTTCGCTCCCCAGGACGCGCGCGGCGACGACGCCGGAATCAACCGCATACGCCATAGCCTTCGAGGCGCGCAGCGTCGCCAGCGGCAGCGACGGATATTGTCCTCGCGGGCCGGTCCACAAGTGAATGTGCGCGTCAATCAGCCCGGGAATGCACGTGTACTTCGTGAAATCCTCTTCCTGCGCGCCGGCGGGTGCCGTGAGATCGTGGCCGACCGCCGTGACTTTGCCGCCAGCGATGATGATTTCCCCGCCATCGATTGCAGGCTGATCCACATCGGCGATCAATTTTCCGCAGCGGACGAACGTCGTTCCCTTCGCGGTCGTCTTCGGCATCGCATCCGTGTCCTGGGCCAAAACGCTTGGCGCCAGAAACGCGCAGGCCGCGAGCACACATACAATGGCAATGTTCCTCTTCATGCTTCCTCCCCTTGTTGTATGGCGAATGTCACTCACACGTTCCGGCCAGCGCACCACGCGCTGGCAGCGAGGCTCGAAAGCGTATTCTGGAGAGCGCCGCGTGTCAACGACGAGATGCTTCGGCCAAGTCATGCGATGCCGCAACCAACCGTTGAACGGAAGCCGTCGCGCGTGATATGCATCTGCTGGCTGTGCCGTTGCGAAATGGCCGGCGCAGGCAGATTCAGCTGTTCACTGGGGAGAACGGTTGATGAAAAACAACTTTCGTATTTCCGCTTTCATTCTTGCCCTCCTGCTTCTGCTGCCATCCGCGGCATTTGCACAAGGCGCCGCTTCGGCGCAAACGTGGCCGACAAAAGAGGGCGACTACGTCGTCCCGGAATTCCATTTTCGCGACGGCGAAACACTCACGAATTTGCGCCTGCATTACACGACGCTCGGCCAGCCGCGGCGCGACGCCTCCGGACGCGTCACGAACGCTGTGCTCATCATGCACGGCACCGGCGGCACTGGGCAGCAATTCCTGCGTCCCGTTTTCGCCGGCGTTCTCTTCGGGCCGGGACAACTTCTTGACGACTCCAAATATTTCATCATTTTGCCGGACGACATCGGCCACGGAAAATCGAGCAAGCCAAGCGATGGCTTGCGGATGAAATTTCCAAAGTACGGTTACGCCGACATGGTGCAGGGGGAATACGACCTCGTGAATGACAGCCTGCACGTGAATCATCTGCGTCTGGTGATGGGAACTTCGATGGGCTGCATGCACACGTGGATGTGGGGCGAGACGTATCCGAAATTCATGGACGCGCTCATGCCGCTTGCGTGCCTGCCCGTGCAAATCGCCGGACGCAATCGCATGACGCGCAAGATGATCGTCGATTCGATTGAAGACGATCCGGCGTGGGATGGCGGAAATTACAAAACCGAGCCAGTCTACGGCTTGCGCTCGGCGCTTGACGTGGAGTTGCTGATGGTCAGCACGCCGCTTTACTGGCAACATGAATACCCGACGCGCGACGCCGCGGACGCCTTCCTCGAGCGGAGCCTCGCAGCGTGGCTCAGGGGATTGGACGCCAACGACATGATTTATGCGTTCAATGCTTCGCGGGACTACGATCCTTCGCCCGACCTCGGCAAAATCGAAGTGCCGCTGCTGGCGGTCAATTCCGCGGACGATTTCGTCAATCCGCCGGAATTGCACATCGATGATGTGCTGATTCATCGCGTTCCGCACGGGAGATTCGTGCTGCTGCCCATCACGAGCGAAACACGCGGCCATGGAACGCACACGCTCGCAGCCGTATGGAAGAATTATCTGGCGGAATTGCTGGCGGAAAGCGCGCCGCGACGCTGACATTTTCGCGCTGTTCCTTCCCTGTACCTCGGGACAGTTCTTCTTCGGAATCGCCAGATTCTGAAACGCTTGTTCCGTGCTTTCCCGCACGCGACAATTTCCCCAGTGTTCCGTGACTCATGCAATGCCGCAGCAGGCGGCGGACACGTGTGGATTGGTTCGAGGGGGCGATTGGGATGTCACGATTGACGAGAACAATCTTGCCTAACCAAGCCGAAGACACCAACGAACGACGCAATGCCGTCCGCTACCAACTGACCGTGTCGGCAGAGGTCGTGGAAATCAAATCTGGCACGCGCTTCTCCAGCCGCACGACGGATCTCGGCCCTGGCGGATGCTTTGTCGACACACTCATGCCGCTTCCGGTGAACTCGGAAGTGCGCGTCCGGCTGCACAAGGACAACTTCAGTTTTGAAGCCATCGGAACAGTGACTTTTTCGCAAGCCGGCCTGGGCATGGGCATCGCGTTCAATGAGATGCGTCCGGAAAAGCAAAACGCGCTCGATGCGTGGCTGGCGGAATTGACGATGGCGCGGCCGGCGAGCCTCGAACGCCATGCCGAGCCAGTGAAATCCGCCGGGATGAGCGACGCTGCCGCTACGGTGCTTACGCAACGGCTGATTCGGCTGTTGGTCAAGCGCGGCGTGATCAGCGACGCGGACGCCGCGGCCCTCCTGCGCGAAAACCTGCTCTAGCAAACTCTGCAATCTCTTACCGCCGTTTCGTTTGGCCAATCTACTTTTCCGCTCGCACGGCAGTTTTGCTGACCGCAGGGCGATCGTTCTCACAGTCGCGCCGTGCGATGAGCTGCTCGCTGCGATAGAATCGCAGTGGAACTCGCGAGCGAAGCCAGGCGGAAAACCAACGACGATGGAACCGAATCGGGGCACGAAACCGCGCACGGAGCGCGAAAGGCAATTGCTGCGATTTTTGTGCGCGGGCAAAGCGGATGCGGCGATTCGAAAAAGTGTCGCGCGCCGGCTGGCGGATTATTCGTGGCGCGATGCGGATCACGAAATTCTCTTCGAGGCCATGGGCGAACTTCTGGCGCGCGAGCCGCGTCATATCCTGAGTGAATTGCCAGCGGCAGTTACGCGCCGGGGATTTCCGGACATTGCGTGTGATTGGCTCGCGGAAGATTCCGGCATGGATAGCGCTGACGCGATGGAGACAGTCGAAGAACTCTTGCGCGCATCTTAATAAGAAATGAACCAACGAACTCTGCGCATACTTTCGTTTATTGACGTCATCGGGATTCCGATTTACACGCTGCTATTTATCTGGCGATGGGAATTCACGGCGCGATGGGTGTGGATCGTTTTTCCGATTTGGATCGCGGCGAGCTTTTTGTTGCATCGCGACACGCCCAAAACGCTGGGCTGGCGCGCGGATAATTTGTGGCCGGCGGCGAAGTGGGCGCTGATTGCTTTTGTGATAATGGCCGCGGCGCTGATCGCTACGGGATTGGCTCTTGGCCAGCCACGGCACATCCCGGAAAATTTGCGTTCGCCGGTGCGGCTATGGAGCTACTTTGCGTTCTGTTTGTTGCAGCAGGTGGCGCTCAATTCCCTGCTGAATAATCGGCTGCTCGAACTATTGCGCAAAGATTGGGTTGC
>JASHRL010000220.1 GCA_030037355.1 Candidatus Acidiferrales bacterium
ATTCCCAGCCGATTCTCCACGCCCACTTTGTGTAAGATACGGTGCACGTGATTCTTGATAGTCTGCTCCGACAGGTTCAGTTGGCAGGCGATCTCCTTATTGGTGAGTCCGCGCCCGATCATCGGAATCAGCTGTTGCTCCCGGCGGGTCAAGCCTAATCGCAACTTAGCGCGACTGTCCGGAAATACGACCGTCTGGGCAGCGACAAAATCGAACAAGAACCTGCAAAGTCGCGGTGGACATACAGCCTCGCCCCGAGCCACGGACCGCACGGCGGATACAACATCCAGCGCGGACGCTTCCTTGTGAACAAACCCCAAAATGCCCGCTCGAACGGCGCGAAGAAAGAGCCTCTCGTCTTCATCCATCGCAACCAGTAGAATTTTCAGTGAGTTCCACGAGCTGCTCTGCTCTCTTGATGAGCTCGTAATTGAGGACAGGTAGCGCCGAGAATCCACAACCAACACTTCGGCTTCCGTGCGAACCGCCTCCTCACAAAGATCTCCTGATTCGCCCGGCGACAGGGCAACCTCTAGGTCCGCTCGTTTGGAAAGAATGCGCCCGAGCGACTCTCGTAGTAGCCGGTTATCGGAAAGAATGAGTACCTTGAACCTATGGCTCATTTGCGATCTCGGCCTATTAGCATCCGCAGCAGCTATCACGAATGTAACCGCTCTCTCATACTCCTAGTATTAGGCCGAAGCAAGTACCAATTTGCTAAATATTTTTTAATGAGGAGCTTGGTGCTCGAATGAACGTGGTCGGAAGCCCACAACTCGTACAGGAAGTCGGATACATTGTGTCCTGCCAGCCATTAACTACCGGTCTGTGTCTATCCCTCGATGGATACATTATCCTTCCTGCGCGCTCTAGTATCCAAATGGGTCATCTGCGGTATTCGCACGCCGATCAAGAGGCTTCGGCCCGACAAACGTCAAAAAATCCTATCCAACATGCATCGGTCCATATCCATTTGGTGTTGGATGCCGTGCCCTAAAGAGCTGAATAGGCACTTCCACAAGCTCGCTCGCTTTTCGCGTTGCAACGAATGAGTGGAAGAAATGCGGAGTCCCTGTGTTGGAATAGAATTGCGTTGGCTGTGGTTGAGCGTCAGTGTGACGAAGGTGGTCGTCGCGCAGTCGTGTCCGAAACGGTGAATTCCACGCCCCAAAAATGCGGTGCCGGTGACAGAAATTCCACGCCCACGCGTTGTCCTCGATCGGAATTATCGCCCAGATAGACGATCCGGCACTCTTGTTCTTCTTCCGTCGCAGGATTCTCCAACTGCAATTGCCCGCCCATCTGTACCGGCTCGTTCAAATAGAGCAGCCCGCCATGCGCGCTCACGACAACTGTCTGAGAAGATTCGCGGAACTTTTCTCCTTCCGCGTTCATCCCGCGAACTTTCACGGGAATGCGCCGGAAGATTCGCATACTGCGTCGGGAATCTTTCTGTTGTGGCGGCGTTGCAGGCATCGTGCGTTTATCGTGCATCAAGCGCACAGTCCAGTCAACAACATCGGCTTTGCGCTTTCTCCTTGCTGCAACGGGGGCTCGCTTCGTACAATGCAGGTTCTTTATCGGGTGAGAGATCGGCTTCGTCCAGCGGCTCGACCGTCTCACGGTGGTTGCATTTTAAACAAATGTTTCAGGAGCATAAGATGGATCTCCTCGAATACATTGAGAGCCGCAGCGAAGAGCATCTGAGTGACC
The DNA here is from genome assembly GCA_030037355.1 of Candidatus Acidiferrales bacterium. Taxonomy (GTDB): domain Bacteria; phylum Acidobacteriota; class Terriglobia; order Acidiferrales; family UBA7541; genus DAHUXN01. The sequence continues at coordinate 1,714 of JASHRL010000220.1, forward strand.
TCAAGGAATTCCTTCGTATTCCCAGCATTAGCACGAAGCGCGAACATAAGCCGGATATCCAGCGCGCAGCGCAATGGGTCGCTGATCGCCTGCGCGATGCCGGTTTTTCAAAGGTAGACATCATCCCGACGAAATTGCACCCTTTGGTTCTCGCCGAATCTCTCGAAGCTCCCGGAAAGCCGACGATTCTGATCTACGGCCACTACGACGTTCAGCCTCCCGAACCGCTCAATCTTTGGACTTCACCTGCTTTTGAACCCACCGTTCGCGGCGGCGATCTTTACGCCCGCGGCTCTGTCGATGACAAAGGCCAGGTCCATATTCATCTTAAGGCGCTTGCTGCGCTGAAAAAATCCACCGGCAAGCTGCCCATCAATGTGAAGGTCATCATCGAAGGCGAAGAAGAAGTCGGCAGCGTGAACCTCTGGGAATTCGTCGTCAATAACAAGGATCGCCTGAAAGCCGACTTTCTGGTCGTTTCCGACACGGCCATGCTCGCACCCGGCGTTCCGTCCATCACCTATGGCCTTCGCGGCTTGAACTACTATCAAGTTGAAGTCACCGGCCCGGCGCAGGATCTTCACTCTGGCGTTTTCGGCGGTGCTGTTCCGAATCCCATCACCATCCTCGCCGGAGCCATCGCCAAGCTTCACGACAAGAATTTTCGCGTCACCGTTCCTGGTTTTTATAAAGACGTCGTCATTCCCTCCGCCAAAGAGCGCAAGGCCATCCGCGCTTTGCCTTGGAAAGAGTCTGAGTTTCGCAAGACCGTCGGTGCGCCAGGCCTGTGCGGTGAAAAGGGCTTCACCGCAGGCGAACGCATCTGGTGTCGCCCCACCCTTGAGCTCAACGGCATCTGGGGTGGCTATACCGGTGAAGGTTCGAAGACCGTCATTCCCTCGAAGGCGTTCGCAAAAATCTCCAATCGCCTTGTCCTCAATCAGAATCCCGAGAAGATCGCCAAGCAGGTCGAGCGCCATCTTCGCAGTTTGCTGCCGAAGACTGTTCACTGCCGATTCGATGTTCTCAGCACGGGCAAGCCTTGGGTCGCGCCCTATACGCACCCAGTTTTTCAGTTAGCCAGCCGCGCCCTTGAGCAAGGCTTCAAAAAGAAGGCTGTCTTCATCCGCGAAGGTGGCTCCATTCCCTTCGTCAACCAGATGTACGACATCTTCAAGATCCCCTGCGTCCTCATGGGCTTCGGCCTGCCGGACGAAAACGCCCACGCCCCCGACGAGCATCTCTCCCTCGAAAACTATTTCGGCGGGATCAGATCCGTTGCGCTCTTTTATTCCAATTTGGCGCAACTCTGACCGTCGTCTGGTCATTCGCGAAAAACCTCGCTTTTCTGCGGCTTTTCAGCATTTTTGCTTGCGTTACTACTCCGGTGCGGCTATAGTGCGTCGGTTCCCACGAGGGAGCTCCGAAAAAATTCTTTCAGCGAGGAGAAAGCAACACGATGGCAACTCCGTTGAGCAAGTCGAAGATCATCGCCCACATGGCCGACAAGGTCAGCACCAAGGACAAGCCCGTTTCGAAAAAGCAGGTCGCCGCGTTTTTCGATGAGCTGTTCAATCTGGCCGTTAAGGAAGCCAAGGGCGCGGGCAAGTTCGTCATTCCCGGCATCGGGCGCGCGGTCAAGGCGCATCGCAAGGCGCGCATGGGCCGCAATCCCGCCACGGGCGAAGCGATTAAGATCAAGGCCAAGACAGTCGTTCGCCTTCGCGCCGCCAAAGCTTTCAAGGACGCGGTTCTCAAGTAAGCGCGCGGGCACTCGGGTTTCTTGCGGCGAGGCTCCGGCGACATTTGGCGCTGGAGTCTTCGCCGCTGTTTCTTTGCCCTGTTTTTTGTATGCAATATCCCTCCCGGAATTTTTCCCGGGACTCTCGCTCAGGTGCATCCGGTCCAACTAGCTCCCAGTCAGGAGCCGCAAGCAGATAAGTGAACGTCATGCCATCTGCCTACTGGGATGAAAGTCTCGCCTCTCTTTATCGCCAGTTCCAATATGCATTCTCGGAACGTTCGCTAGAGGGCCGCGTCATCATCCTCGCCGGCGCGACCGGCGGACTTGGTGCCGCCACCGTCTCTCTCTTGGCGCGCGAAGGCGCTCGTCTCATCCTCGGCTATCGTTCCAATCGAGATCGTGCCGAGAATCTCCGCGCCGCTATTCGCCGACAATTTCAATCCGACATTATTCTCGTCGCCGGCGACCTTGCCGCAACTGAAACTCGCCAATCGTACCTCGATGCCCTCGCTCGCCTCGCTGCTCCGCTCGCCGGTGCCGCCATTTTGTCCGGCGCTCCCGCTCGCGCCTCTTTGGCCGAAATCAGCGGCGAATCTCTCGCGCACTCCTTCGAATCGAACTTTTCCGGCCCCGTACTCCTCGCGCGCGACCTCGGCGAGCAAATGGAAAAATCTTCCGGCGGCAGCATCGTTTTTCTTGCCACCATGCAAGCCGTTGCTGCGTTTCCTTCCAGCCTCAATTACGCCGCTCCGAAGGCCGCGCTCGTCCACGCTGCTCGTATTCTTGCGCAGGAATGGTTGCGCGTTCGCGTCAATGTCGTCGCGCCCGGTGCCACGGTCGCGGGCATGGCCGAATCGAGTGTCAGTTCCGGAAAATATGATCGTTTCATCGAGACGGGCGCCATCTCGCGTTTCGGTCATCCCGAAGATGTCGCTCGCGCCGTGCGTTTTTTTCTCGAGCCCGATAACTACATCACTGGCCAGACTCTTCTCGTCGATGGCGGTCTCACGCTTCGTCGCGATCGCGCGGCCAAATAGCCCATGTCCTCGCTCGCCAATCTCGAATCTTCCGCTCTTCTCACCGATCTGTACGAACTCACTATGGCTGCCGGCTATCTTCAGACCGGCTTCGACGCTCGTGCTACTTTCGAACTTTTCGTTCGTCGCCTTCCATCCGAGCGCAATTACCTCATAGCCGCCGGTCTCGAACAGGCCCTCGAATTTCTCGAAACCGTCCATTTCTCGGAAGGGGAAGTCGAGTTCATCCGCCGCGATCCCATGTTCCGTCACGTCCGCGGCGAGTTTTTCAATTATCTCTCGCGCTTCCGCTTCACCGGCGAAGTCTCGGCCGTGCCCGAGGGCTCCGTCATTTTCGCCAACGAACCGCTTCTGCGCGTCACCGCGCCGATCATCGAAGCCCAGCTTCTCGAAACGCGTCTTCTTGCCGCGATCAATTTTCAGACCATGATTGCCAGCCGCGCCGCGCGTGTCGTCACTGCCGCCAAAGGCAGGCCCGTCGTCGAATTCGGTGCGCGTCGTGCGCATGGCGCTGAGGCTGGAATTTTCGCTGCGCGCGCATCCTTCATCGCTGGCTGCGCAGGAACTTCCAACGTTTTCGCCTCTCGCCTTTTCGGCATTCCCGCCTATGGCACGCAGGCGCATTCCTGGATCATGGCTTTCGAGGACGAATCGCAAGCCTTTGACCGCTTCCTCGATGTTTTTCCTGAGCAGGCCACGCTTCTCCTCGACACCTACGACGTCCGCGCCGCGCTCAAGAAAGTCATTGCTCGCGGACGCAAGCCGGCCGGCGTGCGTCTCGATAGCGGCGACATGGCCGCGGACAGCCGCTGGGCGCGTCGGCAGCTCGACCGCATCGGCTGGCGCGACGTTCAGATCTTCGTCTCCGGCGATCTCGACGAACACAAAATCGCCGCGCTCTTTCGCCGTGGCGCGCAAATCAGCGCCTTCGGAGTCGGCAGTGCCCTCGTCGCTCCCACCGACACGCGCAATCTCAGCATGATTTACAAACTCGTCGAAGTCGAACGCGCCGGAAAAATTCGCGAAGCCGCCAAGCTCAGCGAATCAAAATCCACATATCCGGGCCGCAAGCAGGTCTTTCGTTTTTCTGGCGCATCCGGCAAATGGAAAAGCGACGTGATCGCTCTCGATAGTGAATCTCCCGCGGGTGGCGCACCGCTTCTCGTGCCCGTCATGCGCAATGGCAAGCGTCTCGCGCCGCCGGAGCGCCTGACCGTCGCACGTGACCGCTGCGCCGAGAGCATCAAGCATCTGCCTCCGCGTCTCCTTTCCCTCGTGCCCGCGCCGCCCTATCCCGTGCGCCACAGCAAGCAGCTCCGCACGCTCCTCCAGCAAGTTCGCCGCCGCATTCGCAAAGCTCAGTAATCGTGCGGTAAGAAACTCTTGCCGATTCGCTTGTTCGCATTCTCCGCGCTAGAATTATTGCGGGAGGCCGCGAATCCTTGCCAAACGCGTCGAAAAACAAAGTCGTCTTCTGGGAAGTCGACACGCAGGCCGACTTCATGCTCCCCGGTGGAAAGCTCTACGTCCCCGGCGCCGAGAAACGCATTCCCAACATGAAGCGCCTCGTCGATGCCGCTCGCGCCGGAAAAGTGTTTCTGGTTTCCAGCGCCGATCAACACGCGCCCGACGATCCCGAATTCGCGCGCTTTCCGCTGCATTGTGTGCGCGGAACCAGCGGCGCTGAAATTCTTCCGGAATTGCGAGTCGCGCAGCCCGTTTTCATCACCAACGTAGCCAATAAAAATGCCGCCAAGCCTCTTGCAAGTCTCGATGGCATTCGGCAACTCGTCTTCGAGAAGCAAACTCTCGACGCCTTCGATAATCCCAACACCGAGAAATTCCTCGCTCAATTCCCTCAAGATTCCGAATTCGTCGTCTTCGGCGTCGTCACCGAATTCTGCGTGCGCCTCGCCGCCAAAGGCCTTCTCGAACGCGACCGTCGCGTCGCGCTGGTCACCGACGCTATCGAAACTCTCGACGCCACCGAAAGCCGCAAGACGCTCGACGAGCTTACGCACCTCGGCGCCCGCCTCATCACCACCGACGAAGCCCTCGGCCTGCTTGAAAAATAGTTTCTCGCTGGATTTACTTCCGGTCGGCCTCTACAGCGTTCTTACATACGCAATCAAATCTCTCACCTGCGCATCGTTGATCACCCCGCGAAATCCCGGCATGTCCTTTCCGCCGCGTTCGATCACGATCCGCAGATGTTCATCGTCCGCTTTCATGCCATTGTCGAATCTTTCGCGTTTCATCAACCCTGCAAGCCCCGGCCCGATTTTTTTCTTCGTGCTGGTGCTGAAATGGCAGATCTCGCATCGGTCTTGAAAAACTTGCGCGCCCTTCGCCGCGTCTCCCGCCGGTTCGCTTTTGCTCGTTCTTGCGCTTTGCCCATGCGTCGTAATCCCAGCGCACGCCATCGCCGCTAGCATCAGCGCCGCAACTGCCACCGTCCCTGACTTCTTGTTTCGCATCTTCCGTGGCCCTCGTCCGAAAAATTCAAGCCCACATTCTTCGCCGCGCAGCCTGCGTCAGCTTTGACAGCTCATCATTGTTTGACAGCATTTCATCCTTGTGCTACCAGATTTCTCGTCATGCCTTCCGACAGTCTTGCGCGCGCCTGGGAAATCCTCGAAGAAGCCTATCGCGCCCAGATGGAAGGCGATTACGATCATGCTGTCGGCCTTTATCAACAATCCCTGGCGATTCATCCCACTGCCGAAGCCCACACGTTTCTCGGCTGGACCTTCCACTTCCAGGGAAAAATTCAGGAAGCCATCGACGAATGCAAGCGCGCCATCGCAGTCGATCCCAATTTCGGCAATCCCTATAACGACATCGGTGCCTATCTCATCGCCCTCAATCGCCTCGACGAAGCCATTCCCTGGCTCGAACGCGCCATCGAAGCTCCGCGCTACGAGCCTCGCCATTTCCCGCACTACAATCTCGGCCGCATCTATCTCGCGAAAGGCCTGCTTTCCCGCGCCCGCGAAGAATTCCAGGCCGCGCTCGAACTCGAGCCCGATTACGCTCTCGCGAGCGACGCTCTCGCCCACCTTCGCCGCATGCTCAATTGACGCTCGCCGGCTTGAGCGTCCGGTCGTAAATCCACAGGCACAGCGCCGTCAGCAATCCCACGCCGGTCATCGCCCACCACGCCAGCGCCGGACGATGGCCAACTTCGCCGAATTGATGCAAGAAATATCCCATCACCGGCCCGCCGACGAGCGACCCAATCCCAATCGGCACGAACGCAAATCCCATATACGTTCCTTGCTGTCCCTCCGGCGCAAGCCGCGAAACGTACTCATAGTAGCGCGGCGAAAGCGTCATCTCGCCCAGCGCGACGACAAACACTGCCGCCACAGCCCCGAAAATCGTCGGATGAAATGCAATCACCAGCCACGCCAGCGCCGAAATCACTGTCCCAATCGTAATCGCGCGGAACGACGGAATCTTCCGCGTGATATGACTCACAATCATCTGCAGCAAAATCACCGATAGCCCATCGGTCATGATCACTAGCTCCACGGCCGCGTGCGGATCGATGTATTTCGTCACGTACAGCGACAGCCCGATGTACACCTGCCAGTAGACGACCCAGTAGCCCGAAAAAATAATCAGGAACAGCATGAATTTCGGATTCGTCAGCACCGTTCCCAAATTCCGCGCCGTTTGCCCCAGGCTGCTGGTTTGCTCCTCGCCGGAAATCCGCGGCTGCCGGAAGAAAAACAGCACCGCAAAGAACATCACGAACACGCACAGCGCGGAAATCCGGAAAACGCTCTGCACTCCGACATGCCGGTGCGCCACCGACGCTACATACGGCCCCGCCGCGCCTCCCACATTCACCATCGTGTAGTAAATCGAATACCCGATCGACCGCACATTTTCTTTCGCCGCGCTCTTCGTCGTTCCCACCACCACCGGCTTGACCATCGAAATTCCCAGCGCCGGCAGCATCAAGATCACCAGCACAATCCAGAAGAGCGGCACCACATGGCGCAGCGGCGCCATCCACGCCGAGCCGATCGATCCGAGCAGAAAGTACGCGCACGTCAGAATCAGGTACGCAGTGGAAAGCGCTCGCCGGAATCCCAGCCGGTCCGCCACCGCGCCGCCCACAATGGCCAGAAACCACACCAACCCGCCGAAAATTCCGGAAAGGCTGGCTGTTTGCTCCGTCGGAAATCCCAGATTCGACTGTAGATAATTCGCCAGCGACGCGAACGCTCCGTAGTACGCCAGCCGCTCGAACATCTCCGTGACGTTCGCCACCCAAAACGCCGGCGCAAATCCTTCGCGGATCTCTTTTACGCGCTCGCCAAATCCCAAGCCCATCTCCTTGCGCAGCTTCGGCGGTCACCACCCCGCGCTGCATCCTGTATGCTTTCAATCTCGCCGCGCGATTGTAGCGAATCTCTTCCGAAAACACGCGCCTCTTTTTGTTTGCACGTGTGCAGTCAGTGCGTTCAGCAGACCTTTGGTTCTTCGGTAGCTGTGAAGTGCTACAGCATGGCAATCCGAAACCGCAATTCATTTTACATCGCATGAGAAAAGTTCGAATCTTATCGCGCGAATGTGCCATCGCAGGCCAACTGCCTTAGAATGCATTTTGAAAGAAATACGAAAACTCGATAGCATCTTGTCTTTGTACCCTCTTTGATATAAATTATTCAAGGTTCATAGCACACTTCGGTTAAGTCAACAGGTTGCTGCCGAGGTGACTTTCGGGACATAGCCCGGTAGTTGCGTGATCGGAGTCCGAAACGAATTGGCTATTGACTCAAACTCGTTTTCTGAATATAGTGGGGGCATCCGTTACGCCCGTAGGCGGGCAAGTATCCCAGGCTCTTCGGGCTTCGTGCCCGAGGGGCCTTTTCATTTTTTAGCATGAAGAAAATTGCCATTCTGATAGATGGCGGATATCTACGCGCCATTTCGATGCACGACGGCAAGCAGTACACGCCCGATTTCATCGAGAAATTCGCCGCCCAGTGCAAAGCGGTAGACGAAGAGTTTCTGCGCATTCTTTACTACGACTGCCCGCCGTACGAAGGGTACCAGAGACTTCCGGTATCAGGAGTTATGCATCACTTTACGGCTGCAAATCAGTGGCTTGTCGACCTTTCTAAGAGAGACCTTTTCGCTGTGCGTCGAGGCGTGCTGAAGTTCAGAGGCTTCAAACCAAAAAACATCCCGGTCAATCCAGCAGCCTTAACCGATGCCGACTTCAAGCCTGATTTTGAGCAAAAAGGCGTCGACATGCGCATCGGCCTCGATATTGCGGTGTATTCGGAAAGTCAGGCAGTAGAAAGAATCGTACTGGTCTCCAACGATACCGACTGTGTCCCGGCCCTAAAGCATGGAAGGCGGTCAGGCCTACAGATTGTCATCATTCAGCTCCCCAATTGCACGGTCGCTCCTGAACTCTTGGCCCATGCAGACTACAAACGTCCCGTATCTTGGCCGTAGAGTTGCGTTGCCTCCAAGACATCTTGCTCCGCTCCCTTTCTGCCCTCCTCTCACTGTGCTAAGATCGCTTATCTGACACACGCCATCCATCTCGCATGTCATCGTTCCATCATCGAAGGCGAACTCTATTATGAAAGCTTTGCGTAAGGCCCGCCCTGAACAGGGCGCGCAACTCGAATCCGTTTCCGTTCCCGCATTCGGTCCCACCGACGCTCTCATCCGCGTCCGCGCCGCCTCCATCTGCGGCACCGATCTTCACATTTATCACTGGGACAAATGGTCCGCTTCGCGCATTCATCCGCCGATGACTTTCGGCCATGAATTCTGCGGCACCGTCGAAAAAGTCGGCGGCGAAGTCGGCGGCCTTAGGCCCGGCGATTTCGTCAGCGCCGAAATGCACGTCAATTGCGGCCATTGCCGCGCTTGTCGCGCCGGCCAGCCGCATCTATGCCGCCTCGTCAAAATCATCGGCATCGACGCCGATGGCTGCTTCGCCGAATTCGTCCGCATTCCCGCGCGCAACGTCTGGAAAATCGATCCCGCGATCCCTGAGCATTACGCCGCCATCCTCGATCCGCTCGGCAATGCCGTCCACACCGTTCTCGCCGGAGAAATCGCCGGCCAGACCGTCGCCGTCACCGGCTGCGGCCCCATCGGTCTGATGTCCATCGCCGTCGCGCGCGCCTGCGGCTGCTCCACGATTTTTGCCACGGAAGTCAACGCTCATCGCCGCGAGCTCGCCAAAAAAATGGGTGCCGACGAAGTCTTCGATCCTCGCGCGGGCGATCCTGTCGCGTGCGTCCTCGAAGCTACGAATAGCGACGGCGTCGACGTGCTTCTCGAAATGAGCGGCAATCCTGCTGGAATTCGTCAGGGCTTTCAGATGCTCCGCCAGGGCGGACGCGCCTCGCTCCTCGGCATCCCCAGCGAGCCTGTCACGCTTGATCTCGTCAGCGACGTCATCTTCAAAGGTGCCGTCGTTCAGGGCATCTACGGCCGCAAAATGTTCGAGACCTGGGAGCAGATGACTTCGCTTCTCAAGACTGGCCGCCTCAACCTCGAGCCGCTCTTCAATGAGCGCTTGCCCCTCGACCGTTTCGCCGAAGCCTTCGCCCTCCTCGAATCCGGCCAGGCCAGCAAAATCCTCTTCTTCCCCGACGGCTCCCCAAAATGACCCGTTGCTGATTCACGCAAAGAATATTCGCCGCATAATCGTCCCTTATATCTGTGTTTTCGCCGCGCTCGCCGCTTAATTATCTCGTTAGATAACAGTCGTATGTGTTAAAAGGAGGTTTCGAGATTCGCGCGAAACCGTGTCGGGAAGAACGGACACTTTAGAGATGCCCGATAAGTACAAATATACGCGTCAGGAAGGCGCAGCGCTCAGGCGCGACCTCAGCAGAATTTTCAGAAACAACGACGAACGCGAGCTTATGCAGATTTTGCGGAAACACGGGATAAAGGATGAGGACCCCCGCTTTTCCGAGATCGTGAAGCTTTTCCGCGATTTGCGGGCCGGGAAGACTTCCTAGCCAGG
>JASHRL010000221.1 GCA_030037355.1 Candidatus Acidiferrales bacterium
CCAATTCGTCTCCGTCGCCATATTGGATATGTCATCCAGGAGTCCGGCCTTTTCCCTCACTTTACCGTCGAGCGTAATGTTGCGCTCGTGCCGCATCTTGAGAATTGGGACGAAATGCGAACGAGCGAGCGTGTGAACGAGCTGCTTCGACTTGTTGGCCTTGAACCATCGCAGTTTGCGCGCAGATATCCATACGAACTATCTGGAGGTCAGCGCCAACGGGTAGGCGTGGCACGCGCCCTCGCAGCCGATCCCCCAATTCTCTTGATGGATGAACCGTTTGGTTCGCTAGATCCTTTGACTCGCGCAGAGATTCAGCAGGAATTTCACGCGCTCCAGCGGAAAATGCGCAAGACGGTTGTCTTTGTCACGCACGACGTCAGCGAGGCGCTGTTACTCGCCACTCGCATTGCATTAATGGAAGCAGGCGAACTCAAGGGAGTGTATACGCCCGACGAATTTCTTCGCTCGAACGAACCAATCGCTGCTGCATACGTTTCAGCTCTTCGTGCCGCCATCGTCCAACAATCCCCTGAGAAGCGAGGCGTTCAATGAATCTCGCGCAGTTTTTCTTATCTCACCAGCAGGAAATTCTTCAATCTACCGCTGAGCACATTTGGCTCGTCCTGATTTCGATGCTTCTCGCGACTGCCGTTGGCGTGCCCCTCGGAGTCGCCGTCGCGCGCAAACCCTGGCTTTCGAAGCCAATCCTGGGAACGGCGAACATCGCGGAAACGATTCCCAGCCTCGCCCTCTTTGGGTTTCTCCTGCCCGTTCCCTGGCTCGGCGCTCGCGCGGACCGTCTCGCCATCGTCGCCCTCGCTCTTTATGCGCTGTTGCCGATTATTCGAAATACCGTGGCGGGCATTCGTGGAATTGATCCCAGTGTTCGCGAAGCCGCGCGCGGCATGGGCATGACAGACATGCAAATCCTTCTGCAGGTCGAACTGCCGCTCTCTTTGCCGGTACTTCTGGCAGGAATTCGCGTTGCAACGGTTTGGACGATCGGCATCGCGACCATCGCTGCGGCCATTGGGGCAGGTGGGCTCGGGGAATTCATCTTTCGCGGCTTGGCGATGGTCGATAATCGCGTGATTCTGGAGGGAGCGATTCCCGCCGCAATGCTCGCTCTCTTCGCTGATTTGGCCATCGGTCTTCTGGAGCGGCGCCTCCGCCACGCGCGATGACGCACATGCACCGCGCGCGTTCAGTGCTTTGCGCCACAATTCTTGCCTTGGCTGTTTGCGGATGTTCCACACCGCGGAACACAATTGTCATTGGTTCGAAAAATTTCCCCGAGCAAGCGATTCTTGGAGAACTGCTTGCGCAACAGATCGAAGCGAAAACAAGCCTGCATGTCGAACGCCGCTTCTACTTGAGCGGCACTTATATTTGCCACCAGGCTCTCCTCGCTGGCCGAATCGACATGTATGTCGAATACACCGGCACAGCGCTGACCGCAATTCTGAAGGAGCAGCCCGATAAGGATCCGCTTGCCGTGTTCAATCGTGTTCGCGATGAGTATGCTCGTCGCTTCCATCTCATCGTTGAACCCCCGCTTGGCTTTAACGATAGTTTCGCAATCGTCATTCGGGGTGACGACGCACGGCGGGAGAGTATCCACACGATCTCGCAGTCGGTCAGGTTTGCCCTTTCATGGAGGCCTGCTTTCGGCTACGAATTTATAGAACGGCCCGATGGCTACGATGGCCTGAGAAAAACCTACGGCCTGAAATTTTCCGGTGAACCACGCATCATGGACCTCAATCTGCTCTATCGCGCATTGCTTTCTCATCAAGTGGACGTCATCGCAGGAAACACCACCGACGGCCAATTGCTCACCAATGATTTCACCGTTCTCGAAGACGACAAACACTACTTTCCGCCCTATCAGGCCGTCACGATCGTTCGCGAGAGGACGCTCTCGAAATATCCTACTGTCATAGCCGCACTGGCGAGCTTGCAGGGAAGAGTCTCCGACCGCGACATGCAGCTGATGAACTACGAAGTCGTCGCCCAGCACAAAGATATGGCAGTTGTGGTTCGCGAATTCCTTCATTCAGCTGAGTTCGATTCAGAAAAGACGCAATAGTCTCAGCGAGAAGCGAATCCAAGCTGCTCAAGTTGTGGCGAGGTGAATGAGAGTTTCACACTCCGATAGCCGATCCAACGTCGAATTTCGAAAGTGATACGTCAACTCAGTGTTTGCCAGATCTCGCCTTTTCAATCTCTTCCGTAAGCTCAGCGCGAGTCAGTAATCCTTTCTTGAGCAGTAGCCGTACGGTAGCCTCAAGGACTTCGGTGACGTTCGTTTGAGTAGGAGGCTTGTTTGCTGCGGGAGCAGGCGCCGTTGGCGGAGGCTGTGTCGTCATCTTCTTCGGGGGTTCCGCCACGATCGGGATGACGGGAATTTCCGGAACAATCGCCTTGAGCTTTTCGAGCTGGCTGGCGTTCATGTCATCGAATGCAACTCCCATGCCCATGCCGCTCAATGTGCTGCGTACCACCCCTGTGCACAGCAGGTTCGACTGTCCGGAGGAAAAAGTGAGTTCCACCTTGGTGTCGCAGGGAAGGGGAGCAAGCATCTCGATATAGCAACCGCTAGGACTGATATCTGTCACCGTGCCCGGCAGAGTTACATCTTCCTCCGCGATGCGCACCTTGGCCGGGATGCGGCACGGCGTGCGTTCAAATCGCCGTTGCGTGGGTTGAGTTCTGCTTGGGCTGGAGTCCGCATGCGGTGGATCCGAACCAGTGGGATTCGGCAGGGTCATTTAGGCACCTCTCGATTCAACCCGCTCGGGCTGCGGAAGAGGAAGCCGCGTCCGGAATTTAATTACCCGGCACACATCCTAGGCCTCCAAATACTAAGTGGTCAAGGCGTGCGCCGTACCGATTCATTGATGAACCAAATCCGCCTCTTACGTCACAAAATCACGGCTCAATCCACAACGAAAATTCAATCAGCCTCTTGCAGCGTCTTGAGATGCTCCTCCAGGGATGCTGCATATTCCTTCTCGGCTTCTAAGTCCGACTGTAGTTTCTTCACCAGCATCTCGAGGCGCTTGATTTCGAATCGCAGTTTTTGCACATCGGCCGAGACAGCAATCGAGGATTTTGCGCTCGAACCGCCGTTGGGCTGTGCGGCCATAGGAGCTGGGGAAGCGCCACTGGTACCTGCGACTGGCCGATTCGATCCGCCATTGGGGGCGTTTGAACTGATGGTTCGCGCGGCGGGCGGAGCGGTGGGAGGTCCAAAGATTCCCGAAAGCGCTTCCGCGGCTGGCCGCGCAGCTTGAAGAACTGCAGAATCTTTTGCTGGGGACGTTGCAGCCGGTGCCGGCTTTGGATTGAGAAGATTCTTGATTCTCGTAATCAGTTCCTGAGGCTGAAACGGTTTTCGAATGAGCTCGTCGGCCTGAACCGCGATCGCTTTTTCGGCCACGGTGCGGTTTACGACTCCGGACATCAAGATTACCGGCGTCTTCTGCAAGTCAGGATTCTGTTTGATCAGCTGACAGACTTCGTAGCCGTCTTTGTCCGGCATGATCACGTCAGTAACCACCGCGTCGGGAGCCGACTCTCCAAACTGCGCGAGCGCCGAAGATGCGTCGGCGCACGTGATGACGTTGATCGACTCACGGCGAAATGCGATTTTGATCACTTCGCGCATCGTGGCGCTGTCGTCGATAAAATAAACTGTCGGGACATGTTCCGTGGGCAGCGTGGGGATATCGCTCATGATTGCTCCCGTTCGGAATTTTCCGGTGAAATTCTCGCGTGCTCGTGTTCCGCCTCGGCTTGCAAGGGAGTGGCGCCGTGTTCTGTTGCCGAAGACGCATTCGTCTCATCCAGGACTTCCAGATTTTCATTTGTGGCGTCATCGCGAGCGGCTTCATCCAGTTCGCGCATCGCATCGAGCATCAGGTCTGTCGCCGAGCGAAGCACGGTGCGCTGCGCTGCGGTGACGCCGTAAACGAATTTGTATATGCCCTTTCCCGCGCCTTCGCACGACTTCAAAATGTGCACGACCGCTTCATCGCCAAACAAAGTCCCGCACTCCGCATGCGACAGTTCGCCGCCGTCGAAGTAGATAACGCCATCCGTGTCGCCGGAATTGATGTTCAGCGCGCCAGTTTGCCGAGCCTGATTGAGCATTTGAATCACACCCGGCAGATCCATCCGCGAAAGATCTCCTGTAAGCGATGCCACGGAATTCGGCACCATCTGAGTCGGCTGAAAACCCTCCTGGCGGCTCAGCAGGAAATTGCGCACGTGTGTCGCGATGTCTTCAGGCCCGCGTCGCCGGTCGACATAATCGTCGCAACCGCATCGAAAAGCTTCCATCAGCGCCTGCTCGCCGCCATTGCCAACGGCGATCAAAGGGATGGATGCAGTTTTCGAGTCCCCTCGCAGAATGGGCGCAATTTCGTATGCGCTCATTTCGCGCAGATTGGTCGCGCAAAGAATTGCTGCCGGTGTGTTCCATTCCAACATCGTCAGCGCGTATGCCGCCTGCGGACTTGCCAGCACGTCGAAGCCTTCGTGTTTCAAAGCATCACTCAGCTTCTTCGAGAAATAGACGTTGCTATCGATCAGCAGGACCTTCGGCAGAGCCGCAGTCGTATTCATGGCGCTGGCTCCGTCTCGCCTGTCGCGATTCTTCGCTGAAACTCCGCGATCAGTTTCCCCATGTCCAGGACTTCGATTTCTTCGTCACCAGTCCGCAACGTCCCCACAACATGTGCGGCGCGCTTTTCTCCATTCGCGTCGACCGGTGAATAGCTCTCTGCATTTGCCAGTTCGCATTCTTGAACGACAGGAACGGCACACCAATCGCGAACCTTCCCCGTTTTCCACTCTGCTACAAGATAGAAACGCCCCTGCGTCGAATCCACATCCCCGAAAAGCTGATTCACATTGCAAACGGGAACAACTCTCCCTCGGCGAATGATCACTCCTGAAATCCATGGCGTTTGGTGGGGAAACTTCTGCAGCCTCCCTTGCGCGACGAGTTCGATCACCGACTCTGCCGGAAGCGCGACTTTTCGGTCGTTTAGCGGCAATAGCACAAACGAACGCAATTGAAGTTCCGCCGTGGCGCTCATTGCGAAACCGCCCTATTCACTTCTTCGCTGGTGTCGCTTCGCGCGCTCTCAGACGCAGTGACATCCTCTGCCTTCACAACGGCGCCAAGCTGTGCGAGTTCGTTCTCCGTAAGGAATCCGGAAGGATTCACGACCGGCACAATGTCTTCACCGATAAGAGTCACTCCGCGATACCAGGCGCGCTCCGGCCCGGAAAAGCTTGCAGGCAGAGCCATCAGGAGCGAGATCGTTTCCATGCGATCAATTGCGTCCACGAGAACCGCGACGTGGCTGTGCCGCAGCACAAGGACCAGTGTTGGCCTCGACGTCGGCAAGCCGAAATGCGCGCAGCCGTTCACCACGTAATAGATTTTGCGGCCCCGATGCACCACGTGACGGACTTTCGCCAGACCCACCACCTCGATTTCCGATGCCGCACCGGAAATGCTGTCCGTGCTGCGAATCTCGTGAATCGCGCTTGCCGTAATCGCGAACATCTGTCCAGAAATCATGAACAGAATTACGGCCTCGGTGCGGCCGGTTTTCCGCGCAAATTGCCATTCGCTCGGTGCAATTTTCATCGCAGCACCGGCTGCGCGGTACGCGCCAGTTGACGCACGCGTTTCTCGATGGCCGCGCAAATCTGGTCGAGAGGAAGGATCTGACCTACCGCGCCAGTCTTGATTGCCTCCGCCGGCATG
>JASHRL010000222.1 GCA_030037355.1 Candidatus Acidiferrales bacterium
GGAGGGTCAGCTCGAATTTTCTTGATCGTGACACAATGAGTCAAAATTCAAGCTGACCTACTGCACCGAGTTCGCTCCGGATGCGGATTTCCCTATCCTCGCTGTGCTAGATTCATACCGCATGAGCGCACAGCCATTCGCGCGCATCGTCTGGATCGTTCTCGATAGCGTCGGCATCGGCCAGCTTCCCGACGCCGCCGATTACGGCGACGTGGGCCGCGACACGCTTGGCCACATCGCCCGTTCGCGCCCGCTTTGCTTGCCCAATCTCGTCCGCCTCGGCCTCGCCAACATCAAGCCGCTCGCGCATCTCGATCCGCCCGCGCATCCCGCCGGCGCCTTCGGGAAGGGAATTACAGTTTCTCCCGGCAAGGACACCACCACCGGCCACTGGGAAATGGCAGGCATTTGGCTCGATCAGGCTTTTCCCGTCTACAAGAATGGTTTCCCGCGCGATCTGATGGAAAAATTCGGACGCGCCATCGGCCGCAAGACCATCGGCAACAAGCCTGCCTCCGGCACGGAAATCATCAAGGAGCTCGGCGAAGAGCATCAGCGCACCGGCTTTCCCATCGTCTACACGTCAGGCGACAGCGTCTTCCAAATCGCCGCGCACGAAGGCACCGTTCCCATCGCCGAGCTGTACAAAATGTGTGAAATCGCGCGCAAACTTCTCGACGGCCCGCATCGCGTCGGCCGCGTCATCGCGCGTCCGTTCACCGGCACGCCGGGAAATTATCGCCGCACTGAGCGCCGCCACGATTACGCCGTCGAGCCACCCCGTCCCATGCTTCTCGACGTTCTCGCTGACGCAAAAATTCCCGTTTTCGGCGTCGGCAAAATTCACGACATCTACAACGGCCGCGGCGTCGCCGATTACGTCACCACGAAAAACAACGCCGACGGTATGGCCAAGCTCACGGATTCGCTCGCGCGCCGGCCGCGCGGCCTCATCTTCGCCAATCTCGTCGATTTCGACATGCTCTATGGCCATCGCAAAGACGTCGAAGGCTTCGCGCGTTCCCTCGAGGAATTCGACGCCCTTCTCGGCCCATTTCTCGCCGCGCTGCGCGATTCCGATTTGCTTCTGATCACCGCCGACCACGGCTGCGATCCCGATCCCGTCAATCCCACGACGGATCATTCCCGCGAATACGTCCCCATCCTCTGCTATTCGCCGCGCATGCAAACGGGTTGCGGCGCCGGCGCGAATCTCGGCATTCGCTCCACTCTCGCCGACATGGGCCAAACCGTCGCCGAAAATTTCTCCACCGCGCCCCTCCTCCACGGCTCCAGCTTCCTCCCACTTCTCCCATGATTCTATTTGGTTCCTGGCCGCTGCAAGTCATCTCACAATAGGGCTGCGTCAGGGCACGGTTTCAACCGTGCCAAAGGAGCGCTCGAACGCTATTTCCGATTGCGCGCTTCATCTGCGCAAAGTGGTTTCTGCTCAACTCGCGCGCATGACGCTTCACACTCCCAATAATTCTGCTCACAGGAGCGCCGAGTTTTCTTATGACTTGGGGCCGGTCGTGCGCGGTGCGCGGTTTGTGAGGCGGGTCTTAGCCACAAATCTGTAGCCACCGACTTTTCCACCTTGGACGATTTTTCGCTCATGACAAAGGCTTTGACTCGCTTCCCTCATTGTGATATATATTTTTACTGTAATCTGGTTTTGTGTGCCCGCCGCCGTTCTCCTTGGATTTCAGTGAATTTCTGACGATATCGGTTTTTCCGCTTTTTCGTGTTTGTGTCATTGCTTGCTCCCTGTTCACTAGCCGCTGTATTTTGCCTTGACATGTAGAACCTCTAGGCGTATATGTCGAACTCCTAGAGGTCACACATGCCGGAAGACAAATCCGAATTTCTCAAGGGCACGCTCGACATGCTCATTCTGAAAATCGTCGCCCTCGGCCCCATTCACGGCTACGCCATCTCCCAGCGCATCCAGCAGATCTCCCGCGATTTTTTTCAGGTGCAGCAGGGCTCGCTCTATCCAGCGCTGCATCGCCTCGAAAATCGCCACCTGCTTGGCGCCGAATGGCGCGCCACGGAGACGGGCCGCGAAGCGAAGTTTTATTCGCTGACGAAAAAGGGCCGCAAGCAGCTCGAAGCCGAAATGGCCAGTTGGGAACGCATCTCCGACGCGGTCGCGTTGATTCTGCGTACCGCTGAATAGCCCGGCATAGGTTCTTTTGTAGCGCAGACTTCGCTTTTTGAAGTCTGCGGCATTTGTTTTCTGTGCGTTTGTGTAGGGCCCGATTGCAGTCATCGGGCCGTCGGCGTGCCGCGCACGCCGCGCTTTAAGTTTTATGTTGTCATCCCGAACTCGGTCGCGCCCGCGCTGCTACTGCAGCGCAAGTTGAAAAAGGCGCGAATGGCGGTGAGGGACCTGCTTTCGCAGCAGAATTTTTTCGCGCCCCTCGGCGTTGCGTAGGCAGGGAATCGGCAGTTGAGCATTTTTGTAGGGCCCGATTGCGGTTATCGGGCCGTCGGCGTGCCGCGCACGCCGCGCTTTGAGCTTTACGTTGTCATTCCGAGTGAGGATGCGGTTAGCATCCGACGAGGAATCTGCTTCTGTCGTGGAGAAGTAATCGGAGGCTCTATGCACTGGCTCAGCCGTTTATTTCACCGCCGCACACTCGACGCCCAACTCGACTCCGAGCTTCGCTTCCACATCGAGCAGCAAACGGCCGCGAACATCGCCGCCGGCATGTCTCCGCAAGAAGCCCGCCGCCGCGCTCTCGCGCAATTCGGCGGCCTCGAATCGCGCAAGGAAGAAGCTCGCGACGCCCGCGGCACGCACTTCGTCGAAACTTTGCTTCAAGACATCCGCTTCGCTCTGCGTATGCTGCGCAAATCTCCCGGCTTCACCGCCGTCGCCATTCTCACTCTCGCTCTCGGCATCGGCGCCAACACCGCCATTTTTTCTATGGCCTTTGCGTTCCTCGTCCGGCCGCTCTCGATTACGAATCTTGATCGTGTGGTTACCGTGTACCGGGCGATGTCGCCTGCAAACTTTCTAAACCTGGAAAGCCAAAACAAATCATTTGTGGCACTGGCTGCTTACAGACAGGAGGATGTCAATCTCACAGGTGGAACTCTGCCGGAGCGCCTATATGGCTCGCGCGTTACTCCAAATTTCTTTGCGGTAACCAGCATGAGTCCCCAGCTCGGCCGTACCTTCTTGCCAGAAGAAGACGACCCTGGCCGCGGGCAAGTCGCCATTCTCAGCCATGGTCTCTGGGAGCAGCGTTTCAACGGAGACCCGGGCGTGTTAGGCAAGACGATAGATTTGAACGGACAGCGCTGCACGATTGTCGGCGTAATGCCCAAGGATTTCGACTTCCCGGTTCCGACCGATGTGTGGAGGCCTCTTGCGATGGAGGCGCAGGACCGTTCGGATCGCAAAAATGCCTCCCTCTATGTCGTCGGCTTACTTAAGCCAGGGATTTCCCTCTCGGGTGCGCAAGCGGAGATGGCGGCGATTGCAAGCAGGCTCTCGGCGGCCTATCCGCAACCAGACAAAGATCTCGCAATTCATGTCATCCCCGTTGTCGAGTCTGTTGAAGGAGACATCACCCGCGATTATTCGGTTTTGCTGCTCGTGGCGGTGGGAGTCGTTCTGCTCATTGCATGTTCCAATATAGCGAACCTGCAGCTCGCTCGTTCCATGGCTCGGCAACAGGAATTCGCTGTGCGCGCTGCCCTCGGAGCGAGCCGTTGGACGATTGCTAGATTGCTGCTCGTTGAAAATGTTCTCATGGCCATCCTCGGAGGCGCTGCGAGCATTGGACTGGCAAGCTGGTCAATGAGTTCGATCAGAGCGAGCATGCCCGCGGACATTGCACGTCTTATTCCCGGTTGGTACGAGATTCGCCTCGACAGCCGGGCACTCGTCTATACCCTGGCGATTACCCTGGCGAGCGGCCTCCTCGCAGGATTGATACCGGCGCTAGCGGTGTCCCGCGGCGCTCTCGGTGAATCGCTCAAGGAGGGCGGACGTTCGAGAACTGGGCCCTCGCGCCAGCGGTTTCGTGGCGCGTTCGTCGTCGCGCAAATCGTTGTCGCGCTCGTGTTAGTCATCGCCGCCACGCTAATGGTCAGTGGTTTTCGACGCCTCATGCAGGCGCAGAAAAGCTACTCCGCGAAGAAATTTCTCATTATGGCCGTGAACTTGCCCACCTCCCGCTATAAGACGTCGGCAGACCGTGTGCTGTTTTATGACCAAGCGCTCGACAAGCTTCGCTCCATTCCCGGCGTGGCGGACGCCGAAACGTTTTACACATTTCCCTCCAGCAACAATGGGACGCAGTGGACGAACTTCGGTGTCGAAGGCCGCGTGCCGCCACCCTCAAAACGCCAATATCCGCGCGCGATCCTGCAGCAAATCAGTCCGGGTTACTTGCGGACGCTGAGTATCCCTCTTATAGATGGCCGTGCCTTTACCGAGGCCGACCGTGACTCCTCACAACCCGTCGCCATGGTAAGCGAAAACTTGGCGCGCTCGTATTGGCCTGGTCATAACCCTATTGGCGATCACATCAAGGTCGGCGCCCCGGACTCCAAACAGCCGTGGCTCACAGTAGTCGGCGTTACCAGTAACGTCTTGTATGACTGGACTGACCAAGTGCCGGAGCCCACCATTTACGTCCCATATATGCAGTCGCCGCCCATGGAAACCCTGCTCGCGATTCGCAGCAGTGGCCCGGCCGCCGCCGATTTCGTCACACCTGTGCGTACAGCTATCGCGGCTATCGATCCAGACTTGCCGTTGTTCAGCATGATGCCGCTCTCGCAAGCCATTTATGAGTCAATTGCTGGGCTGGCCCTTGTCGGTGACATGATGGCTGCACTTGGCCTGATTGCGCTTGTCATCGCTCTGGTCGGCATCTACGGCGTGATGGCGCATTCCGTGACTGAACGCACGCATGAATTTGGTCTGCGCATGGCCCTCGGAGCGCATCCGCGCAACATTCTCTGGCTCGTGTCGCGACGCGGCGCTTTTCTAGCTGCTATCGCTGTTGCCATCGGACTCCCGCTCGCGATTGCGCTCGCGCGCGTATTGCAGGGGCTGATTTTCGGTACAAGCGCGATGGATTTGCGCGTCTTTGTGGCCATCGCCACGCTGATTGTGGTGGTCATTGCAGCCGCTTGCTACATTCCCGCCCGCCGCGCGATGCGCACCGATCCCATGGTCGCTCTGCGTTACGAATGACTGCTGTCTTTATGTCTGTCATTCCGAACCTGGCCGGCTAGGCGGGCGACGATGCGACGAGCTTTTGTAGGGCCCGATTGTAGTCATCGGGCCGTTGGCGTGCCGCGCACGCCACGTTTTGAGTTTTTCGTCGCCATCCCGACCTTGCCCCATGGCGAGTTCTCAGCCACTGCGCATTCACTGAAAATTTGCAAAATTGCGTTAAACTTTCGCCCCTATGAACGCCAACGCCGCTTCCCAACCCGTTGCTGCAAGCTCGTCCGAGCCGCTTCCGCGTCTCGCCCTCGGCGTGCTCATCATTCTCTGCGCCGCAAAATTCCTGCTCCACGCATTCACGAGCCTTCATCGCTATGGCTACTTCCGCGACGAACTCTATCTCCTCGACTGCGCCCGCCATCTCTACTGGGGCTATGTCGACATGGCTCCGCTCTCCGCCGTTTACGCGAAAATCGCGCTGCTTCTCGGCGGTTCGCTTCCCGCGCTGCGCATCCTTCCTGCGCTTGCTGGCACCGCGCTCGTCGCTCTCACCATCCTCATCGCGCGCCAGCTCGGCGGCGATCGCTTCGCGCAGGCTCTCGCCGGCCTTTGCGTTCTGCTCGTCCCCGTGAACATGGTCATGGACGACTTCCTCTCCATGAACTCCTTCGAGCCGCTCTTCTGGATGGGCTGCGTCTACATTCTCATCCGCATCATCCGCACCGGCGATTCGAAGCTCTGGCTGTGGTTCGGCCTCCTCGCCGGTCTCGGTCTCGAGAACAAGCATTCCACTCTCTTTTTCGGCTTCGCCGTTTTTCTCGCCGTCGCATTCACCAAGTTGCGCCGCGAATTCGCCAAGCCCTGGATCTGGCTCGGCGGCGCCATCGCTTTGCTCATCTTCATGCCCAATCTCGTTTGGCAGATTCATCGCAATTTCCCGACGCTCCAGGACCTCGAAAATGTCCGCCGCAGCGGCAAGAACGTGGTACTGAGTCCGCCGCGCTTCATCCTCCAGCAAATCTTGATGGAGCAGCCGATTTTCGCCGTTTTCTGGCTCACTGGACTCGTTTCGCTCATCGCGGGCGCCGCCAAAAAATTCCGTCTCCTCGGCTTCACATTCATCATCTTCTTCGCGACGCTCCTCATCCTTCACGGCAAGGATTATTACGTCGCTCCCATCTACCCGATGATGTTCGCCGCTGGCGCCGTCGCCGTGGAACGCTGGCTCGCGCGGCGAAGCTGGGCTGGCGCGCGCCTGTGGCCAAGAGCCGCCATCGCCACGGCAGTGATCGTGCTCGGCGGCCTGCTCGTCCCGCTCTTCACGCCCATGTTTTCGCCGCAGCACTATCTGGCCTATGCCGACGCGCTTCACATTCATTTCACGAAAACGGAAGTCGCCACCAGTGGCTCGCTTCCTCAGTTTCTGGGCGATCAATTCGGCTGGCGCAGCCTCGTTCGCCAAATTGCGGACATTTACAACTCCTTGCCTCCCGATGAGCGCGTCAAGACCGGCATCTGGGCGGGCAATTACGGCGAAGCCGGCGCCGTCAATCTTTTCGGCCCTGCCTACGACCTCCCGCGCGCCTATTCGCGCCATCAGAATTATTGGTATTGGGGTCCGCCGCCGGTGGCTTACACAAATCTCATCGTCGTGCAGTGGAGTCTTCAGGACGTGCAGGACAATTGCACTTCATGGCAGGCCTTCGATCATCATTCCGAATTCGGCATGGATGAGGAGAACACGCCGATTTATCTCTGCCGCGGCGCCAAATTCGACATTCAGAAAATCTGGTGGCACTCGCATCACTGGAATTAGCACGAAGCGAGCAATAGGATGACAAACGGGATGCTGCGGGATTATATCTTTTTCGGCGGGGAGCGCATTTCGGTCTACACGCCCACGTCAACGGTGCTGGGGTTCTTCGACGATCATCTGGGATCGACCAGCAAGCTGGAGGAGGTATCCTCGTCGGGCACCGTGAGTCAGGGATTTGACTCGGACTACTATCCGTTTGGGCGGGCGCATCAGTTCGTGGACAGCTATGATCCGGCGTTCAAATTCATGGGGAAAGAACGCGACGCGGAGACGGGGCTGGACAACTTTGGGGCGCGCTACAACGATTCGACGATTGGGCGGTTTATTTCGGCGGCAAAAAGGGCTCCCAGGTCGACGGCGAGTCGAGCCTGGGAGATAGAAAGGGCTCCCAGGTCGACGGCTAGTCGAGCCCGGGGGATAGTCAGTTCGGTGCCTGCGCCGGTACCGTATGCGAATCTGACCAACCCGCAGACGCTGAACCTGTATGCCATGGTCAGCGATAACCCAGAAACATTTGCCGACTTGGATGGGCATGGATGCGATATCAACATCACTGGCACTGGGGAGATAACGTGCTCAAACATTCTGGAACTCACGCACACGGACCAAAGGTCTGCCTCCCCCAACGGTGCGGGCACACAGAACTCCACGACACAAGGAGCGCAAGGGGCAAACGCAAAGGAGCAGGCAGACGAGCAGCATGCGGCCCAACAGACGTATGGCCGTCAGCCCGATGGATCGTATAAAGCCGATCCTGCCGAAGTGCAAGCTGCAATCAAAGCAGGAAAACCGATCCTTGAGCCTGGCAATCCGGATCATAAATCTGAGTGTGTCTTTGCATGTAAAGCTTTGTCACACATGAAGAACATAGGTACGAGTCAGTGGCGAAAAGGAAAGGCTGCTGTGAATCTTAACGACACAACTGATATCGGGCTTGCGATTGCGACTCTTGGATCAGGAACTTATCCTTCGCAACGTGGGAACTCCGGAATCTACATGGGGCATGATGCAAATGGGGCATCAAGATTGTCGATCAGTGGCCGAATAATGGGCCACAGTATGACCACCCGTTCGAACACACGTTGACTAGGCATGACGAGGGTCCTGACATGGACCCCAATGCGTATTTTGTGATCATAGTTCCGAAACCGTAGCTTCGAGGAAATAGTATGAATTCGATTCTCAAGGTCGTTCTACCCTGTTTCGTAACTGCGTTGGCGCTTATGGCCACAGCGCAAAGAACGAAACAGGTGATGCCCTCCAGTCGCCCTGAAGCAACGGTGCGAAGCCTCTATCGGGAAGTGCAGCTTCGCGCACCGTCTGGCCTTCTTGGTGATAAAGATATGCGAATATTTGCTCCCTACCTCAGCAAATCGTTGCGCCGAAAGATTCGTCTAGCTGAGGCATGCGGAGAGGATTGGAATCGTCAGAATCGCGGACAAATGATAAAAGCGCCTTTTGCGTGGTCTGAGTTCGGGATATTTTCGGGTGCGAACGAGCGCACTTCTCCAGCAACATTTCACATCGAAAGCATTCACAAAGCTAAGGATGGATCCTTTCAAGTAGCCGTTGGCTTTACGTATCGCCCTGGAGACGGTCCTGGGTCGTGGCACGTGACAGACCGCGTGATACAAGAGGATGGTCGTTTCGTACTGGACGACGTGTTCTTTCCTGAGGAGGATTCTGGAGAGAGCTCGACACTGACTGGTATCCTCTCTGAAGGATGCGAGGGACCTCGTTGGGTCGGATTTCATTAGCCTTCTCATGGAGCATGGTATGGACTAGGCCCGACAGGCGGGTGGCCCAGGTTCTAGGTTTAGAATTTCTGGGTGCTCCATGCTCGGTTTCTGAGCGTGGGGTTTTCCGTCTCTGCAGTCGGCGGCGGGTAACATGCTGACCGACGAGACCAACACCTACGCCTACAACGCCGAAAGCGAAACCACTTCGTCGGCGGGCGTGACGTACACGTACGATGGCGATGGCAAGCGCGTCGAGAAATCCAGCCTGCCCGCTTGGGCGGCACGCTTTACAGGCTTACCCTGAGCTTACCGCCGCCTGCCCACCGTGGCGGATGGCGGGCGCAGTCGAAGAGCTGCCGAAGCGTACGACGCAGGAAAGGACCCACGGCCCGTTTTTTCGCTGACTTCTAATTTCCCGTCGTCGCGGTCGCCTCTGCGGCCGCCTTCGGCGCAAAATATCCGGGCCGCGCCCGCACGCTCAATTTGCCCATTCCCTTCGTGCCGGCGACTTCAATTTTCACCGTGCGGAATGTCCCATTTTTCGACGTATCCGACGGGTAGTAGCCGATCATGTATTGGTCGCGAATGTCGCGCGCGATGCGCGTGCAGATTGCATTCACTTCATCAACGGTCTTCGGAAAATATGCCTCGCCGCCGGATGCCTGCGCCAGCGCAAGCAGCGCCCTTTTCCCCTGGCGGATTTCCGACCGTTCATCTTCGCCTTTTGCGAAAAGCCCCACGGCATAGATCACGACGTTCGACTGCTGCACTTGCTCGACCGTATTATCCAGACTGTGCGTGCTGTCATCGTCCTCCCCGTCGGTAATCACCAGCAGCACTTTCTTTTCGCGCGTCCCTTTCTTCAGATGGCTCATCGACCCCAGAATCGCGTCATACAGCGCGGTTTGTCCGCGCGAATCGATCCGGTCCAGTGCCGCTTTCATCACGTTCGGGTCATTCGTGAAGTCCGTGTCCATGTCCAGGTAAAATTCGTCGTTGAAATTCACGACGAACATTTCGTCCTGCGGATTGCTTGTGTGCACAAACGTGAGCGCTGCCGCATTCACGCGCGCGCGCTTCGGCCTCATGCTCCCGCTATTGTCAATCACCAGTCCCACTGTGACGGGCGTGTCCGCGTGCGTGAACAGATCGATTTTCTGCGGCACTCCATTTTCCAGCACTCGGAAATCCTGCTCGTCCAGCCCGTTCACGAAGTTCCCCTCCTTGTCCAGGACAGACACCGGCAAGCGCACCATGTCCACCGTGCGTTTCAGCGTATAGGGTCTGTTCTGCTGCGCTCCGGGTGGTGGAGGAAGCTGAATCGTGGAGCCGCTCTGCGCTAAAGCGGTTTGCGCCGCGGCGAACAAACCTCCGGCAAGAGCAAAAATGGAGAGAAGAAAAATGGAGCGAACAAAAACCGGACGAGCCGCGTTTCGCTTACGGTCCCGGCGCAAAATATCCGTAGCGCGAGTAAACCGTGAGCGGCGGCAGCCCTCTGGGTGGGTGCAGCTTGACTCGGATTTTCCGCCATTTCCCGTCGTCTTTTGTATTGCTCGGACGGTATCCCAGCACATATTGATTCCGCAGCTCCATGCTGATTTTCGTCGCGATGTCGCCCAGGTCGTCCAGATTTTTCACGATGAACGACCGTCCGCCCGTCATCTCCGCCAAGTCGCCGAGCATCTCTGGCCCTGCGCAAAGCTCGGGCTGAGCCGGATCACCGCACGGATCGAATCCGTAGACCCCGATTGCATAAATCTGAACGTCCGACTCGCGCAAAAACCGCTTTACATCCGACTCGTCGTACCTGCTGTGATTATCGCCTCCATCCGATATGATGAGCAAAGCCTTTCTCGTGTTGTGTGCTCCTTTCATCTCGCTCATCCCCAGATAGACAGCATCCAGCAGCGCCGTCATCCCCTTCGGCGCGCTGAAGAGCAGCCGGTTCTGCAATTCTTCGATGCTGCTCGTGAAAACCGTCGCCAGTTCCGCGCGATCCGCGAAATCCACCAGGAAAAATTCGTCCGCGGGATTCGCCGTCTTGAAAAACTGCACGGCGGCCATGCGCGACTTCGAGATTTTTTCCGCCATGCTGCCGCTCACGTCGAAAATCACGCCGATCGATATCGGAACGTCGTCCTCTTCGAATCGCATGATCTCCTGTTCGCGCCCGTCTTCGTAGACTTGGAAATTATCCTGCGCAAGTCCGGTCACCAGCCGCCCATACGGGTCCGTCACCGTGACATTCACGTCCACCAGCCTGACGTCTTTGCGAATTTCCGGAAGGTGAGACTTGACTTGTGGTGGAGGCTTGTAAATCAACGGGCCGGTCTGCTGCCCATAGACTTGGCCGCAAACGAACATGAGCGCCACAATCGCCAGTGCGGCGCAACCCCATCGGAACAATTTGGCTGCGTTCGGCATCTTTCCCCAATCGCAACAGCAGCCTGATTTATTGCCGTGATTCTACCACCAGTTCACTGCAAATCAAGCGCAACTCGCGTCAATTTCCATCATTGGCCGGAACTTTTCGGACCCCATATCTCCATATGTATCAATCTCCGTGTCGCTTTTGTCCCCCTTTGACACAACTTGACACCCATCTCGTCCCGGAATTTGCCCTTTTCGCGGACAGCCCATCCTCATTTCCTGCAAACTCTTGCACACTCCCCTGACTTCCTGGCTTCAAACTGCCGCACCCGCCAATCCAACAACAATTGCCGCCTTTGGGTTATCATCCCGCGTACGCCTTCATGGATGGGCTGAACCTAAAGGTGCCTTTTGTCCCTGGAACATTCGCAGCTCAGGAGTCGAGCCACGGATCGCGCCATTACTTTCGGAATCATCGGCGGCTACGGTGCAACAGGGAGAGCTGTCGCATCGGAACTCTCCAAATCACACAATGGTCACATCCTCATCGGTGGACGCGACTTGGCCAAGGGAACAGCCTTGGCGCGCGAGCTCGGCAGCCGCGTTTCAGCGGCTCGCCTGGACGTGCTCGACCCTCATTCATTGGATGACTTCTCTAGCCGCTGCTCGATTGTCATCAACTGTGCCGGTCCGGTGATGGCCTTGCGGGATCGCGTCGCCCAGGCCGCTTTTCGTGTACGGTGTCATTACATCGATGTCGCAGCTATGTCGCTTGTAAAAGAACGCATGCTTCTGCACGCCCGCGAAATTGCAGGCTTGGGCCTGTCATTTGTTCTCTCTGCCGGATGGATGCCGGGTCTCAGCGAGTTTCTTCCCGCCTATGCCGTCGCACAGGCGAGGACACAAATGGATGCGCTCGAGTCCCTGAGCATCTATTTCGGTGACTCCGGTGAGTGGTCCGACAACGCCTTGCGCGATGGCGTGCATTACTTGCGCCAAATAGGTTTCCGCAGCCCGCACTACTTCTGCAAAGGCAATTGGACGCGCGCGAAAATCTCGCAGGCATCGTGTAAAGTGGACTTGGGAACTCCCGTCGGCGCCGGGCGTTTCAGCTTGTTTTCCACGCCCGAGCTGGAAGAGTTGGGGCGGCGGCTCGACGATTGCGATGTCTTCTCGTACTCATATCTTTCCGGCTTTCGCACTGCCGTCGTTGGAACTTTGATCGCTCTTTTTCCGCTCCCGCAATCCACAGCTGTTCGAATGCTCCGCAAAATTTTTCGGCGGAATCGTCTTCCCGTTGATGGCTTCGTCGTCGCCCACGTCGTCGGACGTTCTCGCGAACGCAGGCTGCGCTTCACCGCTCAAATTGTTTACCGGGATCGCCGCGACTACTGGATCAACGGCCTTGTTCCTGCGCTCGTTGCTCGCATGATCGCGAATGGAGAACGCGTTCGGCGTGGGATCCATTATCTCGCCGATGCCGTGAATCCGATCTCGTTCATGGCTGAGCTGAGAAAATCCGGCGTCGAACAAACCGAAAATCTCCAGCCTTGTCAGTAAATCCCGCTTCGCCTTCGCGAGCTTCGCAATTGCTGGTTCGGCAGGTCAGTTTGAATCTTCCGAAACGCGAAACAGGGAGTCAAAATTCCGACTGACCCATTGTCAATCGCTCGCATCGCTCTGACGAATCGCCGCGCTTCGTGCTAGCATTCCGCCGGGGAGATCCTGTATGCCCTTTATCGACACCAGCGCCCTCGACGTCATCGAACGCCTTCCCGGATGGCATGGGCGTTATTTTCATTCGGCGAACATGACTTTCGCGCACTACGATTTCTCTCGCGGCGCTTCCATCCATGAGCATTTCCATCCGCAGGAAGAAGTCTATGAAGTTATCGAAGGCGAGCTGGAAATGACCATCGACGGCGTCACGAAAATCGTCCGCCCCGGCCTGATCGCCATCGTCCCCGGCAACGCGCGCCATTCCGTTCGCGCTCTCACCGATGGCCGCGCCATCATCGTAGACTTTCCGTTGCGCCCGGAAATTCTGGCGCCTGAGCCGTCACCGCATCCTCAGGAGCGACTCGCGACAGAATAAAGAATCGCATGTCCGAAAACTCCAATCCGACTGTCCTCGCCGTCATCCCAGCGCGCTATGCTTCGACGCGTTTTCCCGGCAAGCCCCTCGCGTCCATCGCCGGCCGCCCCATGATTCAACATGTCGTTGAGCGCGCGCGCCAGAGCCGCCTCGTCTCGCGCGTCGTCGTCGCCACTGACGACCAGCGCATCAAATCTGCGGTCGAAGCTTTCGGCGGCGAAGCCATCATGACGCGCAGCGAGCATCGCACCGGCACCGAACGCATCGCCGAAGTCGCCGTGCACATTCCCGCCGACATCTACGTCAACGTTCAGGGCGATCTCCCGCTCATCCCGCCCGAAGTCATCGACGCCGGCGTCGACGCCATTCTCTTCGCCGAAGATTCCGGCGCCGAATCGCAAGTCGCCACGCTCTGCGTCCCCATCGCCACGCCCGACGAAATCATGAATCCCAATATCGTCAAGGTCGTCTGCGATTTCGACGGCCACGCGCTCTATTTTTCCCGTGCGCCCATTCCCTGGGTCCGCGACGCCGCCACGCCCGTCGCCGCGCGCCATTTCAAGCACATCGGCCTCTACGTTTTTCGCCGCGACGCGCTTCTCGAATTTCCCGCGCTCCCGCCCGGCGAACTCGAGCGCCTCGAGCAGCTCGAACAATTGCGCTGGATGGAAAATGGTTATCGCATCCGCGTCGCCGAATGCGCCTACGAAGGCGTCGAAGTCGACGTTCCCTCCGACGTCCCTCGTGTCGAAGCCTTCCTCCGCTCCCGCGCCGCGCATTAACGGCCGCTGTTCGTTGAACCGTCGCCGTTCGCTAACCTCCACACGGCTCGCATTTAACGGTGTCATTCCGAACCCGTTCGCGCCGAGCTAGTCAGCAATCCAACAAGGCAATGGATGGCGCGAACGGTGTGAGGCCTGCCTGCCCGAGGCAGGAATCTGCTGTTGCTTGTTTGGAGTGCGGTTTACCCTGAGCGCAGCCGAAGGGCGGTCCGCCTCGCGGATTCCGGTCGCCATGCGACCGGAACTCGACGCCGCTTTGCCGCCGCTCCTTAACAATTCGCCGGATGGCTGGCGCAGATCTTGCTTCTGATTTTTCGGGTGCCCCATCCTGCTTGCCCTGCCTGCCCTGACGCAGGAAGGGCCCGCGCCTGCCCACTTGGGCGGGCGACGCACCGCATCGCGAAGCCTGTCACAGGAGCTTCGTCCGCACACCAACGCGTGCAGCAAAGGGTGGGAACTTTGTGTCTGCATCACGCTCGCCGTTTGAACGTTCGGCTTTCGCCGCGCCGCTGAACAGGCTGGGCGCAAGAATCCGTGAGGCAAAGACCCTGGAGATCAGCAATTGTGGAATCGAAAAACGCGCCATCCCTCACGGAGCGGTTTCGCGAAAAAGAACCACATTCGATTCTTCGTGCCCGCGAACGACAAGAAGCTTCTTGCCGTCGGGCGACCAGTGGAATTCGAAAATCCAGTCCGATGTGAATTTCGTAAGCATGTGGCCCGCCGAACCGTCGAGCGGTTGCACCCAAATGTTTGCCACATCATTTTCGCCAATTGGGTAAG
>JASHRL010000223.1 GCA_030037355.1 Candidatus Acidiferrales bacterium
GTAGGAGAGCTCACAGGGTGTTGCAGGAGTCGAAAGCCGTACTTTGCGGCTGGCCTTCGCAAGACCGGCTCAGGATAAAAAGCCCGCCTGCCCGCCACGGCGGGCAGGCGCCAGGCAGGCCGCGATCCACAAGGCGTGCCCCTTTGGCGGTGTCTTCTTAAGACAAAAAGATTTGATAGATGCGAAAACCAAACACCGAGGAGGATGAAACGATGCTGAGCCGGCGAAGATTTTTTCAACTGGGAGGATTGGCCGCGAGTTTGCCGCTGGCGTCAAGATGGCTGCCGGCGCAGGAGAATACGGGCTGCGCGACGCTGCCGCCGTCGATTGCGAATTTGAAGCCGATGCGCGATCAGGCGCAGCCGATTACGGTGGCGGAGAGGCAGGAGCGCGTCGAGAAAGCGCGGCGGCTGATGCGAGCGAACCATATCGACGCGATTGTGCTGATCGGAGGGTCGTCGCTGAAATATTTCGCGAACATCGATTGGTGGCTGAGCGAGCGGTCATTTTTCCTGATTGTGCCGGCGAAGGGCGAGGCGTTTTTTGTTTGTCCGGGATTCGAAGAGGATCGCGCGCGGGAACAGATCAACCGCGGACCGTTTGCGGGGAATCCGGATATGCGCATCTGGCAGGAAAACGAAAGCCCGTATGAACGCGCGGCGCAAGGTTTGCGCGACCGCGGAATCGCGAGCGGGCGGCTGGGAATCGAGGAGACGGTGTGGTTCGTGTACAGCGACGGAATCGCGCACGCGGCGCCGCAAGCGACGTTCACGAGCGCGACGCCGGTGACGGCGGGCTGCCGGGCGCACAAAACAGATCACGAAATTGCGTTGCTGCAACTGGCGAACATAGTGACGTGGAATGCGTATCGAGCGGCGTGGGAGGCTTTGAAGCCGGGAATGACGCAAAATGATTTTTCGCGCATGGTTTCGCAAGCGCACGACCAACTGGGATTTCAAGGCGATGCGGGCGTGCAAGTGGGGCCGTATTCCGCCTTGCCGCACGGATCGATCGAGCCGCAAAAAGTGGAGGAAGGAACGATTTTGCTGATGGACGGCGGTTGCACGGTGGAGGGATATCATTCGGATATCAGCCGGACGTTTGTGCTGGGCAAGCCGACGGACAAGATGAACAAGGTGTTTGACATTGTGCATCGGGCGCAGTCGGCAGCACTGGCGCAAGCGCGACCGGGAGTGGAAGCGCAGTCGGTCGACGCAGCGGCGCGAAAAGTGATCGAGGATGCGGGATACGGGCCGGCGTACAAATATTTTGGCCATCGGCTGGGACACGGAATCGGAATGGACGACCACGAATGGTATTACCTGGTGGGCGGCGATACGGTGAAACTCGAGCCGCGAATGAGCTTCAGCGACGAGCCGGGCGTTTACATTCGCGGAGAATTCGGCGTGCGGCTGGAAGATTGCATGCACGTCACTGAAGACGGCGCGAAAATGTTCACGCCGCAGAGTCCGTCGCTCGAACACCCGTTCGAGACATAGGCGCGCGAAGTTTCATCCTCGGAAACTCGCGGCGCGGCGGCGCAAGCGCCGGATTCGCAGTGTGGTAATTTAGGGCTTTGCAGTTATCCCTCTGCGATTCAAGGAGACAAGCGGATGGGTTCGCGGGAGAACCGGCGAAGCGACCGCATCTCAGTTTCTTTTTCCCTCGAAGTCGATGGAGTCGACGCCGAGAACCGGCCGTTCACGGAAACGGCGCGAACGGTGGTGGTGAATCGACACGGCGCGCTGCTGACACTGAAGCATCGTCTGCGCATGGAGCAGGAATTGACCATCCGCCGGGAGCATACGAACGGAACGAAACGCGAAACGCAAGTGCGCGTGGTGGCGCGGGACCGAGAAGGGCCGGATGGGTTCGGTTACGGCGTGGCGTTTGTGGACCAGAAATTGGATTTTTGGGGGATCGAGTTCCCTTCGCCAGAACGAGCCGCAGACGCCGTGGTGCGATTGCTCGTGGAATGCACGCACTGCCGCAGCCAGGAACTGGCGTATCTGGATTCACGCGAACTGAAGGAATTCGAGACCAATCATCTTTTTGCGCGGCAATGCCGGATCTGCGAGGCGCCGACGATCTGGAAGCAGCCGCTTGAATCGATGCACCAAACGCGCACGGCGGAATCGCGCAACGAGACAGCGCCCGCAGGAAGCTCGCCGGCGGAACGGGAAACCACGCGCTACGATACGAGGTTGACGGCATGCGTGCGGCAGGACATGGGCAAGGAAGAAATGGCAGTTTGCGAAAACGTGTCGCGGCAAGGGATTGCATTTCGCAGCCGGAATAAATATGCAGAAGGCGCGCAGATCGAAGTGGCCGTGCCATACACGCCGGGGATGGCGAACGTGTTTGTGCCCGCGGTGGTGGTGCACGTGAGGGCGCTGCCTGCAGCAGGACTGTTCCGACACGGCGTGAAATACGTGCGAAAAGAGTCGTAGGCAAACGCCCCAAAGCTGCGCGATGAATTTGGTCTGCCATGAGCCGGCGTATCTTGCTTCTTTAAATTCTTGCAACCTAACCGCTCGCCAAGCAATCCAAGACAGTAGGACCTGCTCAGGTCTCCCGCGTTGTCCGGCCAGCTAAGTCGCGGGCGGAGGTGGCCGCCATGAAAAGATTCTCATTCGCAAAATCAGCGCTTACTTTGATTGCTTCGCTCGCTCTCGCATTTTTTGTGTCTAGTCCGGCCTTCGCGCAGCGGGGAGGAGGACACGGCGGTGGTGGCGGGTCCCATGGCGGCGGAGGATTTGGCGGCGGGTCTCATGGCGGCGGAGCGTATCGCGGTGGATTCGCAGGCGGCGCGCGAGCCTACGGCGGCGGGGGATACCGAGGGGGCGGATTCTCGTCGCGGAGCTATGAGGGCTATCGTGGATCTGGCGATCGCGGATATGAGTCGGGCAGCAGAGGCAGTATGGGCAATGCCTTCGGCGGCGCGCGAGGCTCCTTTGGCGGGCGCAGCGCCATCGCCGATGGCGGGTGGCATTCCTTTGGGAGCAGCGGGCGCGCGGCGAATTCTTTCGGAGCGGCGGGATCTCGAAGCGCAGCGATGACGGATGGCGGATGGCGTTCCTTCGGAGGGGCGCGTAGCAATTTCGCTGGGAGTGGGCGCGGGGTTTCCTCGGGCCGCGGGATTTCGAGTTTTGGAGGCGTTCGCGGAGGTGATTCCGCATTCACCAATTCTGGACTCGGGCGGGGCACGCCCTTCGCAAGCAACCGATTTGGTGGAAACACGCCCGGCGCGTTTGGCGGCAGATTTGCCAACATCCGAGGATTTGGACGTGGATTCGGGCCTCGTTATGGCTATGGTTGGGGCGGCATCGGGTGGGGCTGGGGGTTGGGTTTCGGCTGGGGATGGCCTGGACCTTATTGGGGATTTGGGTGGGGTTATCCGGGTTACGCGTGCGATCCCTACTGGGATCCCTATTGGTGTGATCCGTACTGGGGCTGGGGACCTGGCTACTTCGGAGTTTACACGTACTGATCAGCTGGCAGGAAATTCGTGGATTGCTGCGAGCGTTTTGATTGCTCGCGCTGCGACTGGTCTCAGCTGAGTCTCGGATATAAATTCACTACACACTAATTCGTGAGAACCGGAGTCTGCTCGGAGCGACGCTGCGAGCTGTAACGCATGGCAATGTTGACGAAGACGCGGCCGGCGGGCGTATCGAAATACATGGCCATCGCTTCGGTTTCGGCTGTGCTGCGGACGTTTTCTCCGTTCGAGCGAATCTCCGGCGGATGAACCTTGAATTGATAGCCGCGGTCGTTGAGCAGAGTGACGGCGTTGCCGATGACCATGTTGGCGAGCTCGCAGACGGTTTCGCGGACGACTTGCTCGGAGGCATCGACTTCGCTGCCTGCGAGCGCGGAAGCGACGCGGACGGCGGCGGCAGAGTCCATATCGAGAATGACGCGGCCTTCGATTTCACCGCTGATGGTGATGACCGCGGCGACGCCCTTCTGACGATAACCGTCTTCTTCCATGGTCAGATCGCCGATTCGCGTGGGGCCATCGAGTGCGTGGGCCAATACGGAATCCGCTGCGCTGATGAACGGCTGAATGAGTTGCATTTTCATGAGCGTGCCTCTCCGACCGTCGCGGGCGTTTGCGCGGGGGTTTCGTCGTTCAGGACGTAACGGATGATTTCATAGAGCACGTCGGGCTTGACGGGCTTCTGGACGAAATGGCGCGCGCCTTTCTGGAGCGCGGCGAGAATATTGTCCTGATAGCCGACGGAAGAGACCATGACGATGCGCGCGTCGGGATGCTGACGGACGATGCGCTCGACGGCTTCGATGCCCTCCATCTGCGGCATGGTGATATCCATCAGGACGATATCGGGACTGGTGCGAGTGTATTCGGTGATGGCGGTGCAGCCATCGCCGGCTTCGCCAGCCAATTCGCCGCCGAAGGATTCGATCATCTTGGCGAGGCTCTTGCGCGCGAAGACGGAATCGTCGACCACGAGATAACGGACAGGGTTGCTGTCCTGCTTTCGAGTCAATGGCGTAAACGGTTTCATAACATTCTCCTCAGTTGCGCCCGGAACTTCCGGCGAACTACTGCAATCGCCCCGGGGTTACAGAACTTTCTTCACTGCTTTCTTCCTCCAATTCAGGACACTGGGCATACAAAAAATTGGGCAACG
>JASHRL010000224.1 GCA_030037355.1 Candidatus Acidiferrales bacterium
AACCGCTTGATCGTCGGCGTCGTGGGTGATGTGCATCATTCGGGCCTTGCCAATGCCCCCATGCCCGAAGTATTTATTCCGCTTCTGCAGGTCCCGCGGCCGAACGCGAGTCTAGTCGTAATCGTACGAGTCTCAAATGCTTCTCGCGCGTTGATTCCCTCCGTCCGCACGATTGTTTCATCCCTGGACAAGAAC
The DNA here is from genome assembly GCA_030037355.1 of Candidatus Acidiferrales bacterium. Classification (GTDB taxonomy): domain Bacteria; phylum Acidobacteriota; class Terriglobia; order Acidiferrales; family UBA7541; genus DAHUXN01. Next base: position 196 of record JASHRL010000224.1, read on the forward strand.
CAGCCCATAGGCAGGATTGTCACCATGGAAGCGTTGCTTGAACAGTCTGTTGCGGCGCCGCGCTTCTACAGCTTTCTGCTCGCCGCTTTCGCTTTCCTCGCGATGCTTCTCGCGGTTATCGGGACTCATGGCGTAATTGCATATTCGGTCTCGCGGCGCACGCATGAACTGGGCATCCGCATGGCGCTCGGCGCTCAACCGCGCGACATTGTAACCATGGTCCTCGGCGAAGGACTCCTTCCTGCCTTGATTGGCATCATCATCGGCGTCGGAGGCGCGCTCGCACTGACTCGCTTTCTGCGCAGCTTGCTCTTCGAAATCAAGCCGACCGATCCGCTCACCTTCATCGGCGTAGCCATTTTGCTCATGCTCGTCGCGCTCGCCGCCTGCTACATCCCCGCCCGCCGCGCCATGCGCGTCGATCCCATGGTCGCTCTCCGCTATGAGTGAAGCACCACAGCTCGATCCCGATATCGGAATTCATCGCCTTCGATCTGCTAGAATTGTTTTGTGACCTCGACGCACACAGCCATCGAAACTCCCCTGCGAGCCGAGCACGAAAAACTCGGCGCCACATTTCGCGAATACTTCGGCTGCACACTGCCCGCGAATTACGGCGACGCGCAGCGCGAATATAAATTCGCGCGTGAATCTCTCGCGCTCATCGACACAAATTATCGCGCCGTGCTTTCCTTCACTGGAAAAGATCGCATCCGCTATCTGAATGCCATGCTCACGGGCAACATTCGCGATCTCGCCCCCGGCCACGGCGACATTTCGCTGCTGCTCAATCCGCAAGGACGCATTCTCGCAGAAGTCGAAACGCTCGCGCTTGATGATCGCCTTCTCGCGATTTCTCACGCCACGATTCGCGCGCGCCTCATCGAAACATTCGACAAATTCATCATCATGGACGACGTCGCGCTCAAAGATTGCACCGACAAATTCGGCACGCTCGCGCTCGAAGGTCCGCGAACTCCCGTCGCACTGCGTGAACTCTGCGGCCTCGATTTCGATTCCCTCCCCGAATTCGGTCATGTCGAAAAATCCGTCGCCGGAATTCCCTGCCGCATCATTCGCCATTCGCGCGGAGAGATTCCCGCCGCGGAATTTCTCGCGCCGCGCGAAAACCTCACCGCGCTCTGGAATTTGTTACTCAATGCAGCGCGCGCGCGCGGCGGCGGGGCGGTCGGCTACGAAGCGGTGAATATTTTGCGATTAGAAGAAAATGTCGCGTGGTACGGCGTGGACTTCGACGAAAATCAAATCCCGCATCAGGCCGCGCTCGAAGCGTCGCATATCAGTTACACGAAGGGCTGCTACACCGGGCAGGAAATTGTCGAGCGCGTGCGCTCGCGTGGACAAATTCAGCGGCGCCGCGTGATGTTGCGTTTCGCGGGCGACGCAATTCCGCGCGCCGGCGAAACGCTTTTCGCGCCGGCGGAAAATCCCGCGGAAAATTCCACTAACCGCGACAACGAGCGCGGCACGGAAAACAAATCCGAAATCGGATTCGTGACGCGCGCGGCGCGGTCGCCGAAATTCGGCGCGGTGATCGGCATGGGCTACGTTCGCCGCGAACAGATGGACCCGGGAAGCAAAGTCCAATGGTCCGGCGGCAACGCCGAAGTTTTCGAATTGCCCGCCGCGCGCAAGAAAAACGAATCCTGCGCTTAATTCGCGGCGCGCTCAAAAAAATCAAATTGTGCTTTGCGCCGCGCCTCGCGCCAAAACCAAATCGCGCGATGGACTTTCGCTCCACACGAAAAAATCGCGACGCGCGAAATTAATTATTGATGGTGATGCCCAGCGCGTCGCCGGGATTGCGATTTTTCCCTGTGTTGATGGCTTCGAGGAAGCTGCCGCGCTCGCCGTCGATTTTCTTCTGCAGTTGCAGCAGCGCGTAGAGCAGCATTTCCGGCCGCGGCGGGCAGCCGGGAACATATACGTCTACGGGAATCGCCTGATTCACGCCCTGCACGATGGCGTAATTATTGAAGACGCCGCCGGAAGTCGCGCATACGCCCATGGAGATCACCCACTTGGGCTCGGGCATTTGATCATAGAGCTGGCGAATCACCGGCGCCATTTTTTGCGAGACGCGCCCGGCGATAATCATCAGGTCCGATTGCCGCGGCGAGCCGCGAAAAACTTCCGCGCCGAATCGCGCCACGTCGAAGCGCGACGCCGCGAAGCACATCATCTCGATGGCGCAACAGGCCAGGCCGAAGGACATCGGCCAAATCGAGCTGCGCCGCGCCCAGTTCACCAGGCGATCGAGCTGCGCGAAAAGAATTCCCTCTTTCTTCAGGAAGTTGGTGGCTTCCTCGGGCGTTTCCAGCGTGACGCCTTTCGCTAGTTGAACCGTCATTGCCGGGTCTCCTGTGATTTCGTCTTCATTGTGCCACTTTGCCTCCGCGAGTGCAAATGATGCAGTGTGACCCTTCGTCCCTCAGGGCGAGCGAGTGGCGAGCAAGCGAAAGACGAAGGATTTGCGCCCGCCGCGGCGGGCAGGCGCAAGGCGGCGCAAAGAGGAAGGGACGAAAATCTGTCCCGATTAGAAAAAGTCAAGTGATTGATTTCGCTGGTGGTTAGCGCAAACTCACTGAGCTTTGCTGTCCCGATTAGAAAGTTGCGCTGCCCCGAGACCGACGGGCCGCGGCGGGCAAGCGCGACGGGGCGGGCGACTTCCCGAATCGGGAAAAATGGCGGACGGAGGCGAGTGTCCGAAATCGCAAAGTTTTTCAAAAAACCGAAAGAATCAGCGATTAGAACGACCTCCCGTTGTTTGTTTTGTGTAAGTTGCATCGAGTTCTAATAATTCATATCCCTAGCGATTAGAATCAGCAAAAACGAACAAAAAGCGAAACTCCTTCGCCCAAATTCGGCTATGGAGCTCCAAGAAACCCCTTCGCCTCCAATCCGGCTACGGTGCTTCGTGGAGCTCCTTCGCCAAAGTGCGGCTACGGCGCTTCATGAAAACAAAAAGGCCACGTCGCCGTGGCCTTGCATACTTCCAGCGCTATCGTTTGCAGCCTGGGTTTTCCAGGCTGCTAGGTACTGTATATCAGAGAGTTAACTAAGAGTCAAGTGAAATCGCAGTTTTAGCGCAGCAATTTATTATTTTTTACTGAAAAGCCCTAGCAGAATCAGGGAGCCTAATCCTAACAGCACACCTTGTTGATTTTCCTTTGTTTGTTTAAGTTTCTGCAAGTAAGGCAACAGGGTTTTGAGGGCCTCTTGGGGTCGATGGAAATCGAACGGGATGTACTCGACACCTTGCAACATCGCCAAGTTGGCATCGATGCCCGGCTGGACTAGAGGGATGATCAGCTTCTTCGCCATCCTGGCCGCACCGATTTCTTGCTGAACATACGTGGATGACTGGCCGCTGGTGGTTAGGAGTACGACCATGGCATCACACTGCTGGATGGCAGCACGAACCTTGTCGGCAATGAGCCTGCCCGGTTGCGGATCGTGCTCGTAAAGGTAAACGGAGATGCCGATACTCTGCGCGTTCGCTTTGATCCAGCGAACCCATTTTGAATCTGCCGAACTATGACTGAGAAATACGCTGTAAGCCATGTTCATCGACGCTCTTTGGATCGTTTGCCACGTTTCGTTGGCTCGGCGGATGGGGCGAGGGTGAGTTGTTCGGGTTGAGGGGCTTCGGCGCGAGGGGCGCGCTTGAAGGTGACGTTACGGCTGATGTGGTGCGGGTAGCCGATTCCCTTGCCTTCGAGTAATTCAGCGACGGTCAGGATTTGCAGGCGCGAGTATTTATTTTCGTCATAGAGCGGCTTGTAAAATCCAGCGGCAGCGGCTTCGGTGCGCATGGGTTTTGTGGCGTCTTCGAGGGTGATGAGGACGCCGATTTCGGCTTTTTCGCGTTCGATGACGCCGCGGAGATCGCGGACATGCGTGACATTTACATGGCCGGATTTCACCGAGATGATAATTTGCTTCGTTGAGCCGCCTTCGCCCTCGTCGTGGAAATAGAGGCGACCGTCGATGCCTTGATCGCTGCCTTTTTTCTGCTCTGTACGCCGTGCGCCAACGAGTCCTAAAGACCACCACTGGAATTGATATGGATCTTCTTTTGCGAGTTCCTGGGCGTCCTCGACTGCGACAGGTTCGCCAATGACTTTGTAGGTTTCCTTGACTGCTTCGCCGAAGGCGTCTCGGAGACGACTCTTGATAAGGCCGATGGCTAGATGGGTGATGTCGATGCCAATCCATTTGCGATTGAGGCGCTGGGCAACGGCGATAGTCGTGCCGCAGCCGCAGAATGGGTCGAGGACGGTGTCACCTTCATTGCTGCTGGATTTGATGACCCGCTCAAGAAGCGCCTCGGGTTTTTGCGTTGGGTACCCGAGGCGTTCTTGAGCCTGCGAATTGATGAATGGAATGTCGTCCCAGACTGTCGTGACCAGGGTTCCCTTCATCTCGTCGAGGTATCGCTTATAGCGCGGGGCCCCAGATTTCGTGTAAACCAGTCGGCCTTCGTTGTGAGCGCGTTGCATCCGGTCCCTTGTCCAGCGCCATACTTTGGTCACGCCGCGCCATTCGTATGTAAGGTTCGGGCGGTTGTGGTTAGGGTTGGTACAGTCGCTCAGGGTATATCGTCTGCCTGTTTTCTCTTCAACATTGGAGTAGTGGCTTTTGAGATACGCCTCGTCATAGCCCCGATAGGGGGGATTCCACGTACTTACCTCACTTCGCCCGTAGAAAAGCAGGACGTCATGTGCTGACGGGAATCGAGTATAGGCGTGGCCCTTCGGATCTGCGCGCTTCCATATGATCTCATCCTTAAAGAACTGCGGATGGAACACGGCATCCATCAAGGTCTTTAGATAGTGGCTGGCGGTGGGATCGCAATGGAGGTAAATGCTACCGGTAGGTTTGAGTGCGCGGTGAAGTTCGACGAGGCGGGGAGCCATCATGGTGAGATAGGCGAGCATGTCGTTGGTGCCGAGGAAGCGGCGGAAGGCTTGCATGACGTCGGAGACGCGGCCGCCGCGCTCGACGATTTCTTCGTACATGGCGGCGGAGAGCTGGTTCCATTCCCAAGTGTCTTCGAAGGCTTTGAACTGGGCGGCGGCACCGGTGCCGTCCTTTTCGGCGAAGAGGACGTTGTAGTCCTGATTGCTTTTGAAAGGAGGGTCGAGATAGATGAGGTCGACGGATTCGTCCTTGATGTAGCGGCGAAGGACTTCAAGATTGTCGCCGTAGTAAAGCTGGTTCATGCGAGGGGATTATATAGAAACAAAGGGAGACGTGCTACGAGCGGTTCGTAATGAATTTGGACAACGAATACCTTGCGCGGATGGACAAGCGCAAGAGGAGATGGGCATTGGAGCGTTTTACGGCACGGCTGAAGCCGTGCCCCCCTGAACGGCAAACGCCTGAAGGCTGGTGGTGCGAGAGTGTAAGGCTAGGTTTTGCACCAGGCGCAGACCATGGGGCAGACGAAGGCGGCGTAGCCGAGAGCATCGAGTTCGAGGGAGATGCGATGAGGGATTTCGTCGAGCGGGGCGAGACCCTCGGC
>JASHRL010000225.1 GCA_030037355.1 Candidatus Acidiferrales bacterium
CGGCGATTAGGGATGACGCGTTCGGCGGGCGGCGCGCCTACTTTCTCTCTCGCGATTCGCCGGGCTTCAGTTCCCTTTTCGAATTTGGGCTTCTTCTTGCGCCGAGCCATCTAAGCCGCCCCGCTTCGGTTCTGCCGAGCCAATATCATTCCCTGCGTAATTCTATACATACCATGTTCTGGTATCCAAATTGAGCAGACTTGCGTCACAATTCCTGCGATGGCGCATGCCCAAACGATGAAAAATAGACTTCGAGGCGCGGCCACTTCTCTCTTACTAATCCTCATCGTTGCTGCCGGTTTGCGCGTCGGTTTCGCATGGAACAATGCGCTTCACAATTCGCGCCAGGCGCTCAGCGTCGTGCCCTTCATGTTCGAGTCTGGGGATATTGCGGTCTCTCTGGCCCAGGGTCACGGTTTCAGTTCTCCTTTCCGTGTCCCTACCGGCCCCACTGCATGGATGACGCCTATTTATCCTTTGCTCCTTGCCGGCGTCTTCCGCATCTTCGGTATTTACACATATAACTCGTATGTGGCGGCTACGGGACTGAATATCCTGTTCGCAACACTCACTTGCATCCCGATATTCTTCGCGGGCAAGAGAATTGCTGGCACAGTCTTGGGCGCGACGGCGGCCTGGCTTTGGGCGATTTTCCCGAATGCGATCCTGATTCCGTTTGAAAGCATGTGGGAGGCATGTCTTTCGGCTTTGCTCGCTGCAATAATCCTCTGGGCCACTCTCGCGCTTGCTGATTCACGGCGCATCCGCGATTGGTTCGCGTACGGTCTGCTTTGGGGATTCACGTTGATGACGAATCCCACTCTCGAGTCGTTGCTCCCCTTTTTGCTCGTCTGGCTGGCGTACTGCGCATACAAAGAAAGGCGTTCTTGGCTCGTCATCGCACGGCCATCGTTGGCGCTTGCCGTCGCCGCTCTCTGTTGTGTGCCTTGGACGGCGCGCAATTACGATGTCTTCCACGCGTTTGTGCCCCTTCGGTCCGTTCTTGGTCTGCAGCTCTGGATGGGAAACAATCAGAACGCTGGTCCATCCTGGCTTGGTCAGCTGCATCCCATCAACGATGAGGCCGAGCGGGCGAAATACATCCAAATGGGCGAAATTCACTACATGCGGTACAAGAGAGACGAGGCGCTCGCGTATATGCGTACACATCCTCGGCGCGAGACCGACCTGATCTGGGAGCGTTTTGTTGCTCTATGGGCCGGAGGGACGCCGAACCCCGTGCAGGACTTCTCTCGCGTTCGCGACGCGTGGTTTCGCTACGTGCTGCTTTTCAATATCTGCGTGGCCCTTGGAGCGCTTTCCGGCATCATTCTGTTGGCCTGGAGGCGCAGCATCTACACATTACCGCTCGCTGTTTTTCCTGTCATTTTTCCCTTCGCCTATTATCTAACGCTTGCCGCCCCTCGTTATCGTTTGCCCATCGATCCGATTGTCATCCTGCTCACGGCCATCGTGCTAATTGCGTGCTCTCATCGCTTATATATTGCGCGATCTGAAGACACCACGAAGAAAACCCTCCCCAGAATTGCCTGAGGGGTGAGGTTATTCGAACGCGAAGATGCTGCGTTTCCAGCCTACGCCGTCTTTGCTCGAGCCGCTGGCAGAGGATGCCGCCAAGGCACAACAACTGGCCGTTGAAGATCAGGATAAGATGCAGGGACGCCATCGAAATCTCTGATTTCATTTGTCAAGTAAGGCGCCTCTTTTCCGCAAGCCATACACCAGCTCACGAATCGCCGAGGCTCACTCGCGCCGACCTCGCTCGCGGTAGCAGCTCTGAGCCGCGCTTCCAACTCTGCAACTCGCGGTGCTACGGCTATCGGTTCGCCACAATGAAGACACGGAATTCCTCGAAAATGCGCTCCTTCGCTTCCTTCACTCATGCGCACCCTCCAAACTGCGATTGGCTGGATCGGAGGCTGCATCATAGTCTCCGGTCGAGGCTGTGTCCAGAGCTCGCAGACGGAATGCTATGGACATTAACGAAATTTCACAAAACCCGTCAAACTGAGGCTAACGCTTTTTATATCAATATATTACAGACGGAGCGGCGGGTCGAAATGCAAATTTCCACAGCTCACACCCTACCTCTTCGCAGCCGCCTTCATCCGCGCCAACTCCGTCTCCGCGCCGACGAATCCCCACGCGTTCCACGCATTGCCCGTCACAACTTGTTTGAATAGCTCTTCCGCCCGCTTCGCATCGTGGTTGTAGAGGTGCCAGTTCCCCACGCCGTACGTGACCGTATCAAACGACAGCTCTGCCTCCGTATCATTTGGATCTGCGGGTTTCACCGGCAACACAGCTTGCTCCGTCAGTGCACCCTGATAAAACCGCTCCAGCCGCAAATAGAAGAGCAAATGCGGCTCCGTGTTCTTCACGTCCGGTGTAATCCGCGCCAGGGCTGCCGCCGCGTCCTTAGCCCTGCCCGCGCGCCGCAGCGAAACGTACAGCCAGTTCGTGCAATCGATTAAGCTGTCATCGCTCTTCGCCAGCGCCGCCGCTTTCGCAAAAGCGTCCGCGGCCGCGCTGAATTGCCCTTGAAAATAGTGCGACAGTCCAAGGTGATAAAAAGCGTCGAGCTTCTTCGGATCGAGGGCCGCCGCATGCGCCAGATCCCGCTCCGCGCGCGCGAACTCCCGCAGGCCGAGCTCTCTGTGGCCTCGTTCGATATAGAGATCCGCGTTCTTCGGCGAAAAAGCCAGTGCCTTCGTACAAGTCGCAATGGCTTCGCGATATTGCCTTCTGCCCGCCTCTGCTTGCGAAAGCGCGAGCGCGAGGCTTGCGTTTTTCGGGTCCGCGGCCAGCTTCTTCCGCGCTGCGATGACGGCATCATCATCTGGCTGGGCATAGAGTCGGCGACCTAACTGCGATGTGGTCTCAAACGCGCCGCGCCCCATCTTCTGTGCCGCCATGGCCTTCGTCTGCGCGCGAAGCCGTGCCGGAAGTGGCCCTGCCATGCACGTCCCTGCCAGCAATAAACACGCCGCCAGCACAATAACAAGTCCAGCAGTCGGCCCCGTCACCTTAGCAAAAGCGTCTGCTGCCCTGCCCCAGGTCGCCCGACTTGCCGTCGCGCCCTCGCCTGGCATCCCTCTCATCGTCCTCATGAATCCTCACTTCCCTTGCGCCCGCGCCCTTTAGCTCTGGTTCGACATCCCACGCGGTGCACATGTTAGTCCTCTTCCTTTCTTTCGCCAAGTCGACGCATCGCCAGAGCCGTGCTAAGATTAATGAGTGGATTCGGTGACCGTCCTAGGTGGAAACGCGAACGCTCCATGCCCTCGATGTGGGTATTTTGTTGCCTTCTTTGCAGGCGAGATGGGTAAGTTCATAAGTGACGTGCAGAGATTCGCAGCTCACACGTCAATACCCTTGATGTGTCCCGTTCACGGTGTCTTCGAGGCGCAAGCCGATTCGTTCCGCGCCCAAGAGAGCCCTTGAGTATGGCCGAACTACGCCGTTGTACCTACTGCAAGAGGCCAATAAAACCGGACGACTACTTCGTGGAGGTTCCGTCAGCCACCCAAGATTCGCATTCGTTCGGCGAGCCGATTTATCAGCAATACGCTCACGTGAAGTGCGACGAACAGATGGCCGCGCTTGAGGCAGACTGACGACGACTTGCCACCGCTGCGTTTAAGCCTGTGCTCGATCGCTTTTGTAACGAGTTAGCCCAGCCAAGTTCGCCATGAGCCGGCGCCGAAAAATATCGCTAGTTTTGCGGCGGCGCCGACCAAAGCACGCTTTTGTCCCTTCCGAAGAGCACGATGGATGCGGCGCATGCCTTGCCTGTCGCTGTGATCGTGCCTCCAATGTCGGTCTCGAATCCACTCGCGTCACTCATTTGAAGCCATGGCCCATCCGACAACACAGCCAGTACCGCTCTCGGCTTCCCGTTCGCGTCGAGCAGCACGAGCCCAGGCGCGCCCGAATTTATATCCAGCGCAGCTCGCTCCCGGCCGCGCGAGTCCTGGAGGACAAACCTCCTCGCTCTGACCTCACTCAGTGTGCCTGATAGAGAGGCCTGTCCCATCAGCAGAAATGCTCCTACGACCACTAGTGTCGCTAGTCCCGTCAACTTCATCCGCCGATTTTGCCGCTCCAACCTCTCCAATCGGTCTATGATAGGTCCCTGCTCCTTCAACATGAAAACACCTCCGCACGACGGTTCCTTTCGATCAAGCGCTACCATCTTACTCTCAATCGTACTTCTCACCCCGGATGTGTTACACCGACCGCCCCGCGGCGGACAACCCTCCCAAACCGCCAGGTCAGCGGTTCAAATCTGCCCTGAGGCTCCATTCTTTTCTTTATCTTTCCGCCAGTCAGTCATCTTTTGATTTGACGATTTAATAACTATATGGTATACAAGTGGTGTTGGTTGGATCTTCATCGGCAGAATTTGAAACGGAAAGGGCGGCCGCGGAGACGCGGCCTTTTCGCTTTTTATGCGCCTTATAAATTCTAATCGCGGTACCTATGAAGAATTAGAACTCGACCTAACCTACACAAAACAAACACTCGGACCCATTTCTAATCGCGGATTTTTTCGATTTTTTGAAATCATGCCGTCCCGTTTTCGGACGCCTTTCCCACTCGCGCACACTTCCTCCGCGCACGATCTTTTTCTTGTGCGAAAACCGCAACAAACGTTGCATTCGCTCGATGTTCCGTGTACGTTGTTTTGCGCTGAAATTTTGAACGCATGGAACAAAACTCGCCCCAATCACGTTTATACCCATACGAAGACCATCTCAACGACTGGAGACGCTTGATGCGCAGACTCATTCTGTTACTTGGTACCCTGGCATTTGCTTTGGCGACTTTGTTAACCTCGGTGGCTTACGCACAATCCAAACCCGCCACTGACACGGCGAACCCGGCGGCACCGGCAAATCCAAACGAATTCAAAGTGGAGCAGCAAAAAACCAGCGGCTCTGTCACCGTGGAAGGAAAGGTGATCAATTACGACGCCTACGCAGGCACTCTCGTCGTCCATCCGGAGGGTTGGGATGATGTTCCGCAAGACCAGCCCAAGGACGACAAGACCCCGCCGACCGAAGCCAGTATGTTCTATGTTGCCTATATGAAATCCGGCGCGGATCCATCTTCTCGCCCGATTACTTTCCTCTACAACGGTGGCCCAGGATCATCGACCGTATGGCTACATATGGGTGCCTTTGGTCCGCATCGCGTCGTCACTGCGGACGACACCCATACGCTGCCAGCACCTTATTCGCTAGTAAACAACGATTTCAGCCTGCTTGATGCCAGCGATCTGGTGTTTGTCGACGCGCCCGGCACCGGCTTCGGCCGCGTCGCCGGAGGTCCGGACAAGAACAAGTCGTTTTTCGGCGTGGATCAGGATGGCCACGCTTTCGCGGAATTCATTACCCAGTTCCTGGCAAAGTATGGGCGCTGGAATTCCCCGAAGTATCTCTTCGGCGAAAGCTATGGCACCACACGCTCTGCCGTGCTGATCGCGTTGCTGGAGGGCGATTACGATCTGGACTTCAATGGTGTCATGCTACTTTCGCAGATCCTCAGCTTCGACAACAGCGTGGACGGCCCCGAGTTCAATCCTGGGATGGATTTGCCTTATGAACTTGCTTTGCCGACTTATGCTGCGACAGCTTGGTACCACCATAAGCTGCCCAACCAGCCGAGCGACCTGGAATCGTTCCTGAAGGACGTGGAGCACTTCTCAATGAACGACTACGCGTTGGCGCTCTTGCAGGGAGATCAGTTGCCCGCGGACCAGCGCCAAGCGATTGCCGAGAAGCTGCATGAGTATACCGGCCTGCCGGTCGATTACATCTTGAAGGCCAACCTTCGCGTCAGCGGCGGTGAATTCGAGAAGACGCTTCAGGATGCGAACGGCTTGACGACCGGGCGGCTGGACACACGTTTTTCTGGGCCCACCATGGATCCCTTGAGTAAAGAAGCAGAATATGATCCCCAGTCTGCGTCCATCAGCTCAGCGTACGTATCGGCGTTCAACGACTACGTGCGCAAAGATCTGAAGTTCGGCGAAGACAGAACGTATAAACCAGAAATCAACACCGGTATTTGGGACATTACGCATCACGGAAATCCCGGAACGCCGAACGTGATGATCGATCTGGCCGATGCGATGAAATACAACCCAAACTTGAAAGTGCTCCTGAACGCCGGCTACTTCGACCTGGCCACGCCGTTTTTCGAAGGCGTGTATGAAATGCACCATCTCCCGATTCCGGCGTCGCTGGACAAGAACATCGAATTCAGGTTCTATCAGTCCGGCCACATGGTCTACGCGCACGAGCCTTCGCTGAAGCAACTGCATGACAATGCAGCGGCGTTCATCGAAAGCACAGAAAACACCAAAGGCAAGTAGGAGTTGGGAGTGGAGAGTCCTGAGAGCCCTCAGGAACCCTGAGGGCTCTCAGCAGTTTTTCATCCGTGCGCAATTTCTTTCGCGTATCTAAGTTGCAGTTCTCCGAAAAAAGCCGCACAACGAATCTGCGATTCATCGAAGGAACAATCGTCTATATCTAGAGTTCGCGCAGAATCTGGCGGAAGCGTGTGGGAGTCGAACCCACCATTCGACTCGCGAAGAGCCGAATCGCCGGCTTTGAAGGCCGGGACAGTCACCGGACCATTTTCGCCTCCAATGGGATTATACGAGGAGCGACTCGGCTCGCAAAGCGTCCTGGGATTGGACAGCGAGACGGTGCCGGATCAGCGTTTCGCGGCCGCGACTTTCTTGCGCGCAAGCTCGAGCAACTTCGGATGCACACAGACTTCGAAGAATGGACGATTTGTCGGGCCGCCGATTTTTCCGCCAGCTTGTAGCTGCCGTGTCATTCCGCGGCGAACCACAATTGGCTCCAATGAATCTCCGAGCGGCAATTCTCCATAGAAAAGCTGCGCGCGGTCTTTTCCCCAGGGCATCGGGAAATTTCCTTCCAGCGGAAAAAGGGAAATTTCGCTTGTCAGTTTTTGAAAGCCTTCTTCGTTTAGCTCGATGCCGTTCATATTGTAACGCATCAAGAGCTCGTCGCCTTCCTCTTCACCTGCTCCTTCCACGATCAGTGTTTGCAGCGAAAAAACCCTAAATGGGGAGGGGTTGTCCGCCACGAGGCGACGCGCCATCTTTGCGCAACTCGACAGGCGATCGGAGAGATTCAGCGCCTTCGAGATCATAATCTTCGAGTCCCCATCCGACCAAACAGAGGGCGCCGAGTTCTGAAATGCCACGCCGACGCCGAGCTCCAGTCTCGGCAGGTTGCTCGATTCCGCCTTCGCGTTATAGGCCTGAGTCACTTCGATAATCTCCCGCGCCAGCACGCAGGCTTTCGCCACAGCGCGCTGGCTTGTCCGGTTCGACTGAGTTTCGTAGATCGCCAGAATAATCGCGTCGCCCTCCAGAAATACTTTGGCGGCGCCGTGGCGATCCAGCAAGCGTTTCACAGGCTCGTGAAGTGTCAGGCTGAAATGGGACGCCGGATTCAACCCGCGGGACAATAAGTCCTTCGTGATTTCCGTCGAACCGCGGACGTCTGCCTTTATGACAACGTGTGAAACGACCGGGTCATCCGTTCCTTGCCGTTCATCTGGGAATACAAATTCATACAGGCTATTATTCACGCGCGAAAGCTCGCGTTGGCGATCGGTGCGAACCAGGTTGACTTTTTCCAGCCATGTGGCGACGTGCTGGTAATTGCGCCGGTCGCGCCGTAACCGCATCAAATCCTGCGCAAAACGCAGCGCCATGGCGCGCGAATCTTCGTGTGAGTAACGCCGTAGATTCTTGGCTGCCTCCTCGATGCGCTTCAATGAAAAATTTCGCGCCGGGAATTGGCCCAGGACTTTCTCCACACGTTTCAATTCATCTTTCGAAAGCAGCGCACGCTTCAACTGCTGCAAGTGGACAGGAGGACAAAAATCGTGATGCAGATTCACGACTTCGTAGCTCGCCAGCATGTATCCGAGGAGCTCGCGCTCCTCCAACCGCCGATGCCACTCCTCTAGCAATCGGTCGCGAACCTCCGCATCCCCTGCGTTATTGCCGCCACTCGGCGAAGGATCGAACAACCGGCGCGCATTTTGCGGCTCGCTCAGATAGTCACCCAGCCGGTTGCGGAATTCCTCGGTAAGGAAATCCACTTTCTGTTTGGCCGCTTCGAGCTCCGGACTGATTTCCGCGAGCTTGAATTCCAAATCCGCCTGCCGGCGCCGCAGCACGGCCAGATTGGCCTCCATTTCCGCGCCGCCGCGGCGTTTAAAAATCCCCGGAAGGAAACTATCCCCTCCGCCAGCCTTGCGGAGAACTTCCTCCTGCTCTTCCTCCAGCTTTGCGAGTTCCGAGCGCCTCGCCAGCGCTCTCTCTACGAGCTTTCCATACGTTTCGTGCGCGCGCCTCAATTCCTCAGAATTCGCGTCGGTCACGACAAAGTCGCGAAGGAAATCGATTAACAGTGTCTCGAA
>JASHRL010000226.1 GCA_030037355.1 Candidatus Acidiferrales bacterium
TAATTTTTCCGCGTTATCCGAATTTTGCAGGGGAGGTTCCGCAGCATTCATGAGGAATCACAGTCGGTCGATCTTCGCTGCCAAAATAAAATCGCTTTCTGTCAGCCCGTCAATCTTGTGCGTCCAGGTTGTGATTTCCGCTTTGCCCCACGTGAAATTGATCGCCGGATGGTGCCCTTCTTTCTCCGCCACTTCTCCCACGCGATTGACGAACGCCAGCGCCTCCTTGAAATCCGGAAACGGGAACGTCTTCGTAATGTGATGCTCATTGATCGCTTTCCACCCGGGCACTTGCTTCAAATATCCTTCGAGTTCTTTCCCTTTCAGCGGCGGAATGCCTCCTTTGCACGGCACGCAAGTCTTGCTCGCAAGCTCGCTCATCGCACGTTCCTTCCTTTCGCGCAGCGCAAATTCGCCCGCGCGACACCGAATCTTCAGCGCTTCGCCGTAGCCGCTTTTCCCGCCAGATATTCCTTGATATACGCCGAAAACGCCTCATCGAGCCGCCGCGTCACTGGCCCGGGTGCATTCGCGTAGCCGTGTCCGGCGATTTCGCCCACCGGCAGCAAATTTCGGTTCGTGGATGAAATGAAAACCTCATCCGCCGCGTACAAATCCTCCGGCCGCAGCGTCGCCTCCGCGCACGAAATCCCGATGCGCGGTCCGATCTCCAGCAAAATGCTGCGCGTGATTCCTTCGAGGCATCCCGATCCGAGCGGCGGCGTCTGCACTTTGCCTCCGCGCACGCAAAAAACATTCGCCGCCGTGCATTCCGAGACTTCTCCGCGCTCGTTCAGCAGCACGACTTCATCAAAGCCCGCCTCCTGCGCCTCATAAGCATTCCACGCATTGTTCAGCCACGAAGTCACCTTCACTCCCGCCAGCGGCGACGCCGCATGCCGTCCCTCCGCGCGCAAATTCAGCCGCGCCGGCGAGCGGTACTCCGGCAGGTTTGTCGTCACCAAAATCAAATCCACAAGCGGAAAATTTTCGTCGCTCCGCCAGTGTCCCACGCGATTGTAAATCGCGTAAATCCGCGCCGCGCCTTCTTTCACGTGATTCGCGCGAATCACTTCGCGCAATTGCTCGCGCACTTTTTCCGCTTCGAAAGGAAACGGGCAATGCGTTCGCGCCGCATCTTTCTCCAGTCGTTTCCAGTGCCGCTCAAACGCGAAAAGCTCGCCATCGAAGACGTGCAGCGTCGTGAACAATCCCCAGCCATTCAGCAGTCCCGCCTGTCCGGGCGAAAGCCGCGCTTCCTCCATGGCCACGATTTTGTCGTTGTGAAAAATGAATCGGTGCAGCATCCGTCCTCCGCTTTCTCAGATCATTGTAGCGCAACCATGCGCCATTCGCAGGCGCGAACGTTTCACTCGCGCATCGCCTTGGCGCGCTCGAAATTCTTATGGAATTCGCAACACCGCCGCGCCGCGCACGCCGTCGCTCTTGAGCGCATTCAACGCGCGATTCGCTTCGCTCAGCTCAAACACTTCCGTCTGCGTCCGAATCGGAATTTCCGCGGCCACGCGCAGAAAATCGTCGCCGTCCTCGCGCGTGTTGTTCGCCACGCTGCGTATCACGCGCTCGCCACAGAGCAGATCGTAATCGAACGACGGAATCGCGCTCATGTGGATCCCGCCCAGCACAAGCGTTCCGCCTTTTTTCAGCGCCGCGAGCGCCGCCGGCACGATTTCTCCCGCCGGCGCAAAAATAATCGCCGCATCCATCTTCGCCGGCGGCTCGGCGACCGTTCCTCCCGCCCACGCCGCGCCCAGCTCCAGCGCGAGCTGCTGATGTTTCGCTTCGCGCGTACACGCAAAAACTTCCGCGCCCCAGTGCCGCGCCACTTGAATCGCAATGTGCGCCGCCGCGCCGAAGCCATAAAACGCCAGCCGTTGCCCCTTCTGTATTCCTGAAACGCGCAGGCAGCGAAACCCGATAATCCCCGCGCACAGCAGCGGCGCCGCTTGCTCGTCGCTGAAGCTCGCCGGAATCGCATACACAAACTCCTCCGCGCCAATCGCATATTGCGCGTATCCGCCGTCCACCGTGTATCCCGTGAAGTTCGCGCGCTCGCAGAGATTTTCCCTCCCCGCGCGGCAGAACTCGCATTCGTGGCACGTGCTGTGCAGCCACGCGATCCCCACGCGCTCGCCCGCGCGAAATCGCGTCACGCCCGGCCCTGATTTTTCGATTCGGCCCACGATTTGGTGCCCGGGAATAATCGGCGATTTTCGCGGCGGCAATTCGCCTTCGATGACGTGCAAATCCGTCCGGCACACAGCGCACGCCGAGACGCGCACCAGCACCTCGCCTCGCCCCGGCTGCGGCTCGGCCGCATCGGCAAACGCAAGCGGATTCGTTTTGATTGGCGCAGGCGCGCGCAGCACGCAGGCTTTCATGATTTTCTTCGATTCAAAATTCCCGATGGCGCGTCACTTTGAATTTTCCGGATCGCGGCGCAAGGAGTCACAATCCAAACTGCCTCGCTGCTCCCGCCCACCGCCCCTTGCAACGCGAAGCCTCAACAGGACGTCCCGCCGTCCATATTCCTTTTGCGCTTCTTCAACTGTGCAAGGTATTCGCTGCCGTCCCCCATGGCCTCGCGTCTACCGTTGTCGTTCCGAACCGGCCGTACTCAGGCCGTGTGAGGCTTGCCCGCCTCGGCGGGGATCTGCTTTTGTTCTTCGTTTTGTGCTGTCATCCGCACCTGCTCGTCTAGGCGAGCCTGCTCGCCGCAGGGAGGTATCTGCTTCTGCTGTTGTTTTTAGCTTGTCATCCTGAGCGCAGCGCCCCTTGCGCAGCGAAGGACCTCGCCTCGACGAACTGAGCATTTGACAAGCGCTCCGCCATCCGCCATGTCATTCCGAACCGGCCGTACCCTGACCGTGTGAGTCTTACCCGCCGCCTGCTCGCCGTGGCGAGCCTGCCCGCCTCGGCGGGCGGCGCGAATCTGCCGTCGCCCTTCGGAGGACACGGCTTCTTGCCCTGCCCGCTCGCCTGGGCGAGCCTGCCCTGACGAAAGGAACAAAGGGCAGCCGTGCCACAAACACGCTCCAAATGTCATTTTCCTTTTGCGCTTCTTCACCTGCGCAAAGTAATCGCTGCCGCCTTTATTCCTTCCAGCCTTCAGAACACGCGCGCGGATTTTCTTTTTTTGCCAGCGAGCCTGTCGCAGGGTCAGCTTTCTCTCGCCGTTCACCCACCGCGCGGCGGTCTTCATTCAAATCGCCTTGATTCTCTCCGCGGGCACTTCCACTTCATTCACTCCCTTGAACGAAAACATCAGCCGCACCAGATACTTCGGCGGATTCTCCGACGTTTGCCGCACGATATTCCCCACCGCATCCGTCACCGCCGCGTGAAATAGCACGCCTTTCGTCTCGATCCCTGCCAGATTCGCCCGCACTCGCTGCC
>JASHRL010000227.1 GCA_030037355.1 Candidatus Acidiferrales bacterium
GAAGATCTTCGCCGCGCCGTGGCTGCTCGCGCGCTTGTGGCTCTGGGCCGCGAAGAAAAGAAGCGCACGGGGGATTCGGCGAAAGTCAGCGCCGCGATTGCGCTCGGGCGAGAAGAAATGGGCTATTTGCAGACTCGAGTCGACCAAGCACAGCGGACCAAAAATACGGAAGCGGCGGTGAATTTGGGAATCAGCGCGCGCCGGCTGCTCTCGGCGATTGAAGAAGCGCAGAACTAAAGTCGAGGAATCACAAGTGCGGCAATCAAATGTTCTGGTGCTCACGGACGATCCTGCATTCGCGCACGCCGTGGCGGCACGCTGGAGTTCGGAGCGCCGATCTCCTTCGGGAGCCATCACGCAGGTCTCGAGCGACGTGGGAGAAGCGGCGATGTTCGAGGACTACCGATTCGCAATCCTCGGGCCAGTGCGAGACGGCGCGCTAGAGCCCTTACTCCGCGGGCTGGAGAGCGCGGGAGTCGAAGTGTGCGTTTGCGGCGGGACAGAGGACAAGGATTCCCTCTTTCAAGGGCGTCCTCAAGTTCTTTGCATAGAGCTTCAAGAAGGCTGGCTGGACACACTGATGCTCGTTTCAAAAGAAGTGCTGCGAAGGCTCGACGCAGACGCGCGCGCGCGACAAGCGGAACATGCCGCAGCCACACGCGGAATCGAGGCAACGCTGGGACGATACATGCTGGAGATGAGTCATATCGTCAGCGACACGCTGACGTCGCTGGTCGGCAATGCGGACCTGCTTCTCCTGGCGTCGGAACCTGTTTCCAAGCAGGGTTGCGAGCAAATTCGAACGATTCGAGCGATGGGTCTGCGGCTGAGCCAAATTATGGAAAGATTCTCATCGCTGGCAAGTGAGATTGGGCCCGCTGAGAAACAATCTCAAGGTGAGACGGCAGAGGTTGTCTCAGCGCGAATTCCCGGACATTAGAGACAAGGGGAACAGACGCTAACTGATTTGTAGTCTTTGGTATAGGGCGACAAAGAACCAGTGGAAGCCGAGCAAAGCCGATTGGCTTCGCTCGTGCAAATATCCCTACGGATAAATAGCGGGAGGATTGTGTGTTGAAGAAAGTGCTGGTGATAGATGACTCGGCCGCGGCCCTGAAGATGATGCAGGGAATCCTCGAGCAGGGTGGCTATTCGGCAGTGGGGCTCAGCGATCCGCGGCGCATCGAAGAGACGATCAGCACGGAGCATCCTGGAGTGATTCTGCTTGATGTAGTCATGCCGGAGCGAAATGGCTTTCAGGTATGCCGCGACCTTAAGGGGAGCGCGGATTTCGGGAGCATTCCCGTAATTCTGGTGAGTTCGAAGAATACAACCAGCGACAAATTCTGGGGACAGCAGCAGGGCGCGGATGCGTACATCGCCAAACCGTTCACACCAGAGGAACTTTTGGAAACCGTGCGGAGATTTGCGTGAAGCCCGAAGAATACAAAAACGAGCGCGGCTTCGACTCCGGCGAGCTCACAGCAATCGGTCCGGAAATGGTTGAAGTACTGGGCGCTGCGGACACGCTTGAGCCGCTCGATAGCGACGGCTTGGCGGAAAACCAGTCGCCCGAAAGCCAATATTGTGTGTTTCGAGCGGGGCGCGAGCGATTTTGTCTTTCGGTGTTGGCGATCGAGGAAGTGGTTGACTGGCCGCCAGTGACGCGCATACCGCTGGGGCCGGCGTTTCTGATGGGAGTATTCAATCTGCGCGGATCGATTGTGCCGCTGATGGATATTGCGTTCACGGAAGGCCGGCGGCCGGGGCTCTTGCCGCGCCACGTGGTGGTGGCGGCATTGCGCGACGAAGCGCATCCGACAAGCCTACGGCTCGGCATCGCAGCTGATGAAGTGATCGGCACATATACAGCAAGCGACGATTCGTTGATTGATCAGATGCCGAGCGAAGTGCCGCACTGCCGCGGAATGCTGAGGCACGACGATCGCCTTGCTTTGGTTTTGGACCTGCCAAAGTTGCTCGAAGTTTTTCCGGTTCCGATGATATGAGGCCAATGAACCTATCGGGGAAAAAATCGGCTGTGTGCAAAGTGACCAGTGAATTTCAGGAGTTTCGGAGGATGTTATGAAATCGCGTCTGAGCACGACCATCTGGGGGTTGATCCTTTGGGATGTGGCCGCGCTTGCTACAGTCCTGGGGCTGGCTTTCCATGCGGGAGCGGCTGCCAATGGGCAATCCATTTCGAATTTTGGAGCACTGCCGAGCGGCGCTTCGGGAAGCTTGCTGGGGGCGGGAGCGCTGGTCATCGTCACGTTCCTGATCCACGTGATGCTGCTGCCAAAGCGCGTGATCACGCCGCTGACAGAGCTGGCCAATTTTTCCGAGCGGCTGGCAGCGGGAGACAAGGGCGCGAAGGCGGAAATCTCGGCAACCGATGAGTTTGGGTACATCGCCGAGAACCTGAATCGCAGCGCATCGAAGCTGGTGCGTTCTTCGGTGAGTCAGGAAGCTTCCGAATCCTTGCAGCGGAGCATCACCGATTTGCTCAACCTGATTAACCAAGTCGGGCGCGGCGATTTGACGATTCGCGGAAAAGTGACCAACGATGCGCTGGGCAACGTGACCGACTCGGTCAACTTGATGCTCGACAACTTCAGCAAACTCATCGAGCGTGTTCGCAAAGCGGCTATTGACGTCAGCACCAGCGCAAACCAGATTCTCACGGCCGCCGATGAAATGACCACCGGCGCGACGCAGCAAGATCAGGAAATCACGAACACGTCGTCAGCCGTGGAAGAGCTGACGGTGTCGATGAAGCAAGTGTCGAACAACGCCGAGGCCAGCGCGGAGGCAGCACGACGCGCTCTGGATGCTGCAGAACAAGGGAACCGCGCCGTGCGCGATACGCTCGAAGGCATGCAGCGCATTCGAGCGTCCGTGCAGGCGACGGCGAAGAAGATCAAGTCGCTGGGCGACCGGTCTCTGGAAATTTCAGAAATCATCAACGTCATCAACGACATCACCGAGCAGACGAACTTGCTGGCGCTCAACGCGGCAATCGAAGCGGCGCGCGCGGGCGAAGCAGGACGGGGTTTCGCCGTGGTCGCCGACGAAGTCCGCAAGCTGGCCGAACACTCACGCAGCGCGACAAAGGACATCGCCGCGCTCATCAAGGCGATTCAGGCGGAGACGAACGAAGCGGTTGTCGTCATGGAAGAAGGCACGAAGGAAGTGGAAGTCGGCGCGAGCCTCGCCGACCAGGCAGGAAAAGCGCTCGAAGCCATCTCGAGTGTGGTACGCCAATCGGCTGAACTGGTTCAGGAAATTTCGCTAGCGTCGAAGCAGCAAGTGCGCGGAACAGAAGGCGTTGCCAATGCGATGCAGATTATTTCGGGCATCACGCGACAGACGTCGCAAGGGGCGCGGCAAACCGTTTCTACCGTCGGCAACATGGCGCGGCTTTCGGAGCAGTTGAACG
>JASHRL010000228.1 GCA_030037355.1 Candidatus Acidiferrales bacterium
ACGAGGCCGCGATTGAAGCGGCGCGCATTCGCCTTCGGCCCATCTTAATGACGTCATTCGCCTTCCTGCTAGGCGTATTGCCTCTCGTATTGGCCTCCGGCGCGGGCGCGGCCAGCCGCAAATCGGTGGGCTCGACGGTCTTTGGCGGCATGATTTTCGCCACGTCGCTCAACCTGCTTTTTATTCCCGTGCTCTACGTCATCGTCAAAAGCATGAGCCTTCGCGATAAGGTGCCAGCCACTTCAGGGGCAGGTGAAACTCCTTCGCTGCATTCGTGAGGTCGCGTTTTATCGCCCACGGCAGCGGCCCATCCAGTCGTGGCCATTCGGCGCAATTCCCCGCTCGTTGTAGAATGGCGCCTGGAGGCACGCATGCCTGATTACACCTCTGCCCATGCTCGCGCCGGAATCGATGCCAAACTTCCGTGGCTCGAAACTTGGCCGAACCATTTCCCCGGCTACGAAATCACCATTCGTTTTCCCGAGTACACTTCTGTCTGCCCGAAAACCGGTCTGCCCGACTACGGCACAATCACCATTCAATATCAGCCGCGCAAAGTTTGCCTCGAACTCAAAGCCCTCAAGATGTATCTCCTTGCATATCGCGACCTGGGAATTTTTTATGAGAACGCCGTGAATCGTATGCTTCGCGACATCGTTGCGGCGACGAAGCCTGCATGGTGTGTCGTCCGCGGAGAATTCACCCCGCGTGGCGGCCTGTATACCAATGTCGAAGCACGCTGGCCACAAAGACACACTCCTCGCCTTCGGTCGTAGACTTTCCTTATCGGCTTGGCGATAATTTTTCAGCCCTATCAGAGGTACCTTGAGGAGAAGCGATGACCGATTCATCCGAGGCCCCTTCGAGCAGTACCGTGGCGCCCCCGCCGGAATCGTATCCGTACACGCCGCGATGGGTCATTCTCGCGTTTCTCGTTTCTTTCGCACTGAACGGCTATCTGCTCTACGCCATCTATAACCAGCGCGACCAAATCAATCAGTCGCTCGACGCTGCCAATAAACGCGCCGGTGTTCTTACCGCCGAACTCGACAAAACGAATGCTTCGATCAGTGATCTGAAATCCGATCTTCAGGTCACCGCGCAAAAGCTTGGCCTCACGGAAGACGAACTGGCGCATGCCCGCGCCATGTCCCAATCCATTCGCATGGAACAGGCCGCGAGCGCGCAAAAACTGCGCGAGCAGATTGGCCAGGTTCAGCAGCAAACATCCAGCCAAATTGGACAGGTTTCCTCTGACCTCAGCAACACAAAAAATGACGTCGCCGCGACCCAGAAGGATCTGGCCGACACGAAGAACAAACTGACCACTGCGATGGGCGACCTCAATGTCCAGAGCGGGCTCATTGCCAGCAATCACGAAGAAGTCGAAGAACTCAAGCGCATGGGCGAACGAAATATCTACGAATTCAATCTTCCCAAAGCGAAAAGACCCCAGCATGTCGGCCCCATCGAAATCCTGCTCCGCAAAGTCGATACCAGGCATTTCACGTACACGATTGACGTCATCGTGGACGACAAGCATATCGAGAAGAAAGACAAGACTCTTGAAGAGCCCGTGCAATTTTACGCGCAGGGCGCTCACGTTCCTTACGAGATCGTCGTCTACACGATCACGAAGAACCGTGTGACGGGCTACCTTTCGACGCCAAAAGAGACGGCGCCGCAAACTCCGTCGAATCCATCGAGCCAATAGGTTCACTCCCAAAATTCGCACTCCGGAGCGAATCATCGCTGTCGTCCGGAAGGAAACGGAGCATGTCATGAAGCTTTTGAAGCGGACGAATGTCGCCACCGGCGTGCCAGCCACATTGCAGCGTCGCGTCTTTCACACAACGGCATGTGTCTGCGCGCTGTTTGTCGCTGCGCTCGCGCTCTTTTCTGCGCCGGTTTTCGCTCAGTCGAATTCGCTGGTGGATCGCCTTCCGGCAGATACCTGGGCATACATCAATTGGCACGGCACATCATCCTTGAATTCGGTCAGCGGCACGAACTCCGTTCTGCGCCTTTGGAGTGACCCTTCCTTCGCGTCGCTCCGCACGCGGCTGGTTAGCCACATTACCCAAGGAAGCAATCAAACGAATCCGCAAGCGGCGGCCATGGCGCAGATGCTCGCCAATGAAGTCCTGTCCGCCCTCGAAAATCCCGCGGTTGTGGGTTTCCTGAATCGCCCCGCGGGTGGCCTCGCGTCGGGAAAATCGAATCCCATCGGCTTCTTCTTCGTATTCGACGCTACGGGAAAACAAGATATCGTCAATCTACTCCGTCATAGGCAAGAGATGAGTGGCGTGCCTGCCATCCGCACTCCTCTTCCGGTCGGTGACGTGACTGCTGAAAAGGTCGAGTCCAACGGCAACGTTTCCTACGACGCTCAGGTCGGCAACTATTTCATTTCCACCGACACTTTCGCGGCCCTCATGGAACTCGTTCCTCGCTTCTCGAGTTCGCAGCCTCCGGCCACTTCCTTCGATAAGGCGCCGGATGTTCCATCGGCGTGCCGCAATGATGGCCAGCCTTCCATCGCCGATCTTTTCGTCCTTCCATCGAGGCTTCATATGGCCTCCGCGCCTCCAAGCCCGGATTTCGATATCCACGCTTTCGCAACATCGCTGCATCTCGACCGCATCCATGCGGTTTGCGGCCGCATGAGTTTTGGAGAGCAAGTCACGCGATGGCACGGTGTCATCCTCGGAGACACATCGCAGGGCAGCGTTCTCGATATCTTTGGTGACAATCAGGATTCGTTTGCAACATTGGCTTTGGCGCCCTCCGTTTCGTCATTCCAATCTTCGGTGCTGAATTTCGCGGCGTTCTACAATTCTGTTTTCAACGCCGTCACCGCGGCCCTTCCTGCAAATCGTTCCGCGATCGTAATGGCGATGACCACCTTTCTTTCATCCAGTTGGGGTATGCCGCCCGATCAGGCTCTTGGCTTGTTCACCGGCGAAGTTACTTCCATACGTCCCGATCCCGTCGTCAATCCCAGCGATACCCTGTATGCTCTGACGATTCGGAATCCAGAAAAGCTTCTTCCTATTTTGCAGCATGCTTTTCCCGGCGAGCGCGCCTCTGCCAAGCAGCTGGGAGACACCACCTACATAACCCTCGCCTTGGGAGCTCCGTCTGCATCGACACCCGATCCTCCTGCGCTGTACATGGCCCTGACTCCCACGATGCTCATCGCCTCTCATCAGAGAGAGCGCCTCAACGAGGCGCTTGCTCGTTTGCATCCTGCGTCAGGTTCCGCGCCCGTGGACGTAATCTCTCGCAATCCAGATTTTCTGAAAGCTCGCGCTGTCCTTCCCGCCAAGCTGGATAGCTTGTCCTACACGAATTTCGCGCGCTATAACTGGCAAAAATTGTTTGCGGATCTCGAAAAAAACATCAACGAACAGGCCCAGGCTGCCGCTAAAGCTGCGAATAAACAGCCTCCGCCGTCGTTCGACTGGATTCAGGGATTCGATGCAAGCGTCATTTCGCGTTACTTGCATTTCTCCGTCGGCGGCGCATGGAAGGATTCGAGCGGCATTTATTTCGATTCCTACATCCAATAGTTCGCGCCATTTTGCGCATCGGCTGAACATCTGATATTACTTTTCAGCGGCTCCGCGCGTGTGTCCGCTGGGGGAAATCTTCGTTTTGCGATCGTTGAGACATATTCCTGCAAACATCGCCTCACGGCTGAGTTGCTTGCTGCTCCTGTTCCTCGCTCTCTTGTGGGGTGGGTTGGCGCGCGGAAAGTTCGCACGGCCAGAGAAAAGTCAGTCTCTGTCGTCGCCGCAGCAATCAAGCGCCGCCGTCCAGTT
>JASHRL010000229.1 GCA_030037355.1 Candidatus Acidiferrales bacterium
AAGGCAACGATTTGTGGCTGGAAATGAGCGAAGGCGGCGTCATCGTGCCGGGGAACTCAGAGAAATCGCGCGCGGCGCTGATTTACGGGCAAATGACGGAGCCACCCGGGGCGCGTCTGCGCGTCGGACTGACGGGATTGACCGTGGCGGAATATTTCCGCGACGCCGAAGGGCTAGACGTGCTGCTTTTCATCGACAATATTTTCCGATTCGTGCAAGCGGGTTCGGAAGTATCAGCGCTGCTGGGACGCATGCCATCGGCGGTGGGCTATCAGCCAAACCTCAACACGGAAATTGGCGAGCTGCAGGAGCGGATCACTTCGACGAAGAAAGGTTCGATCACGTCGGTGCAGGCGATTTACGTGCCCGCGGATGATTACACGGACCCGGCGCCTGCGGGAACGTTCTCGCACCTGGATGCGACGACGAACCTGAGCCGGCAGGTTTCGGAGCTGGGAATTTATCCGGCGGTGGATCCGCTGGCCAGCTATTCGAGAATTCTCGACGCGCGAATCGTCGGCGCGGAGCATTACAACGTGGCGCGCTCGGTGAAGTCGACCTTGCAGCGGTACAAGGACCTGCAGGATATCATCGCGATTCTGGGCATCGAGGAATTGCCGGAAGAAGACAAACTGATCGTGGCGCGCGCGCGAAAGATTCAACGTTTCCTGTCGCAGCCGATGTTCGTGGCGGCCCAGTTCACGGGCCTGGAAGGAAAATACGTGAAGGTGGAAGACACGATTCGCGGGTTCAAGGAAATCGTGGAAGGGAAGCACGACGAGCTGCCGGAGCAGGCTTTCTATATGGTGGGCACAATCGAAGAAGCGCAAGAGAAGGCCGAGAAGATGGCGGCAACAGCGTAGTACGGAAAGGGAGCGAGCAGCGGGCTAAAGATGCTACCGGAGCACATCGAGCTGGAAATTGTCACGCCAGAGAAATACGTGCTGAGCGAGACGGTCGAGTCCGTGGAGATCCCCGGAAAAGAAGGATATCTCGGCGTTCTGCCCGGGCACGCGCCGCTGCTGACGGAGCTTGGCATCGGCACGCTCGTGTATCGCAAGGGTTCGCAGCTTCACTACGCAGCGGTGATGAATGGGTACGCGGAAGTATTACCCGGGCGCGTGATTGTGCTGGCGGACGTGTGCGAGCGCGCTGAGGAAGTTGACGTGGAGCGGGCGCGAGCGGCGGTGGAGCGTGCACGTGCGGCGCTGGGCAAAGGGCCATCGGCTGACGATTGGGACCGCGCGAATCTGGCGCTGAATCGCGCGCTGACGCGCCTCTATGCGGCTTCCAAGGGCGGAGCGTCGTCCGCAGCCGCAAATGCGAGCCATTCCTAGCACGGCTCGTGCTATTCCCGCGACATTCCAATTTGAAAGATTGAATCGAGGTTGGTTTTACAGCATCTTTAAGACTGCGGGACAACTAAGGCGAGTCAGGAATGGCATCCGAGATCACGATTTACACAACATTTTGGTGTGGCGACTGCCGGCGGACAAAATCGTTCCTCAAAGAGCGCGGGATTCCGTTTCGCGAAGTGGATATCGAAAAGTCTCCGGAAGCGGAAGAACTCGTGCTGCGCGTGAATGACGGGCGGCGCGTAGTGCCGACACTCGAAGTCGATGGGCGGTATTTCGCGAATAGCCCGTTCGATCCCTACAAACTCAGCGAAGAGCTGAAAATTCCACTGAATTCGTAATTGGAGAAATGCGGGCTTCAGGAAAGCGCGACGCCGCGCGTGTATACATTCGCGACTTTTAGTTCTTGAGTGAGCAGGACCAAGTCGGCGTCGGCGCCCGGGGCAAGAACGCCTTTGCGGGATTCGAGGCCAACGCGACGCGCGGGATTGAAAGTGGCCATGCGGATGGCTTCGATGGTTGGGACCCCGAGGTGGACCATGTGCTGAACGGCGCGGTCCAAAGTCAACGTGCTTCCCGCAAGTTTGCCTTCACGATTGCGGCAGACGCCGCGCGAGACGGTGACGTCGAAGGTGCCGAGACGATATGTGCCATCGGGCATGCCTGTGGCAGAGATGCCGTCGCTGACGAGAATGACGAGGTTCGTGCCTTTGGCAGCGAGCAGGAGCCGAATGGCAGGGTCGTCAACGTGAATACCATCAGCGATGACTTCGGCGGTGACGATATCGTCCGTGAGAACCGCGCCGAGCACGCCGGTTTCGCGATGCGAGAAGTTGCGCATGGCGTTGAAGACGTGAGCGGCGTGACGGGCGCCGCGAAAAATGGCCGTGTGCGCTTGCTCGTAGGTTGCGTCCGTGTGGCCGAGAGCGACGACGAGGCCCTTGGCGTAACCGCGTTCGACGAGATCCAAGGCGCCGGGGATTTCGGGCGCGAGCGTGAGAATCTTGGCCGTGCCGTCGGCGGCCTCAAAATAGCGATCGAAAAGAGCGATGGAAGGCTTGGCGATGGCGCCGGGCGGATGTACGCCGCGCTTCGTCGAACTGATGAACGGGCCTTCGAGATGAATGCCGACGATTTCGGCCGTAGGAATCGCAGGAGCGGCAGTGTTCGCGGGGCTCTTGATGAAGCGCGCGATTTCTTCGAGGCAGCGGCGGGTTTCATCGGGCGGAGCGGTGACCGTGGTAGCAACAAGAGAGGTGGTGCCATGCGATGCGACGGTGCGCGCGACGGCGCTGAGAGCTTCGTCGGTGGAGGACATGACGTCATGGCCGCCCGCGCCGTGAATGTGGATGTCGACGAAGCCCGGAGCGAGGATCATGTCACGCGCGAGAATTTCTTTCGTTCCAGCAGGCGCGTGAATAGCATCACGGCGGCCAACGGAGGCGATTTTTCCGTCCTCGACGACGATGGCTGCATCGATGATTTCTTCCTGCGGCGTGAAGGCGCGGCCGGCGCGGATGATCAACGGAGGCATGACGCACTCATCTTAGACGAAGTGGAAAACTTGCGCGGGAAAAGGTGGCATGGAGTTGCAAGAATATTACGCTCGGCTACAATCGATAGGTTCATCCACTGAATGGAGGATATGCATGGCAAGCGACAAGCGGTTTCTGGCCTGGAAGCGGCATCATCGGAAGAGGAAGTCCGCGAAGGCCAAAATGAAGCTCTACGAGCAAGGCAAACTCCCGCACGACAAACTCCCCGCCCTGGCCAAGACATTTTTGCGCCGGAAAATGAGATCTCTCTCGAAGGCAGAGTAGTTTCCAGAAAAATGAAAAGGGAGGCGCCCTCAGAACGCCTCCCTTTTCAGCTCGCCGCCCCTCGCCGGTTTCCCGACGCGAGGCGTATTCAGGGGTAAACCGTGTCTACTGGCCTGTTCCGCTGGCGGCTGGCGTCGCGGCAGGCGGTGCATTCTTCGGCACGCTCAGGTAGCCCGTGACTTTGTTTTTGCCAACTGAGTTCACGACCAGCTCGAGCGGCGTCTGATACTCGTGCGTGTAGAAGTAAATCGGCTCGTCGGCAGAGCGGTTCTTCTTTTCGAACTGCTTGTCGTCAACGAGAATCGACAGACTGAACATCTGCCGCTTGATGTTGGTTCCATGGAGCTCGACGGTCAAATCGCCGACATGCTCCTTGACGTTTTTGCGGCTGACGGTGAACTCATAGATGTTGCGCTCGCCCATGCGACGAAGTTCTTCGATCTGGTCATGGTTGCGGGCGATGAGATTGCCAAACTGATCCTTGGCCATCTGCAGATTCTGATTGGTGGTGTCCAGCGCAGTCTTCACGCCACTGACATCCGTGCCGAGCTTATTCAGATCGTCGGAGCTCGCCTTGGTGGCCAACTGCGTGTTCAATTGCTGTTCCTGCTGCGCGACGGCGGCGAACTGCTTGTCGTCATCGGCTTTGGCATGCTTGACCTGGGCTCGCGCATTGGCGAGTTCGCCCTGGGTTAGCTTGAGGCGATTGGTGATGACACTCAATTCGCCCTGCACCTGAGCGTTGGTCTCTTCGGATTGCTGGAGCCGCTGCTCGAGGACCGACTGCGCTTGCTTGTCGGTCTGCAACTGGGCGGCCAGCGCCTTGTCCGTGTCCTTCGTGGCGTTATCGGCAGTCCAGCCGATGCCTAGAGCCACCAGGGAAACTACAGCCACCAACACAACAACAATTCCAACCCATCGGGGAGTAGCCGGTTGTTCCGGCGTAACCACTGAATCTTCGCGTTGTTCTAACATGTCGTCGTCTCTCCTTGGACTACATTCCCCCTGCCTGATTGGAGGGAAGCACGGGGATGGCCAATCTCACGAGAGGTGCAAAGGCAATGTTATGTCATTTATAATGAATATGATACGGGAAGCTGTACATAGGGACAGGTTGCGGGCGAAGAGACACAGCTCTGAAATCTTTACCTTCACCCTGTGGATTATTCTCAGGCAGAAAACCGAGCTTTGATGGGGTCTAGCGGCGCCGCAAGGAGCGAAACCGCTAACGGGTGATCTGCATGTTCTTCAGGATCGCGATGCGGTCGTCGAGCGGCGGATGCGTGCTGAAGAGATTGGCGAACATCTGGCGCGCCTGAAGCGGTGCAACGATGCAAAGCGCAGACGTCGAGGATGAAATCTGCATGGGGATTTTCTTGTTGTAAGCCTCGAGTTTTTCTAGGGCGCTGATCAGACCGTACGGCTGGCCGACCATCCTGGCGCCGGAGGCGTCAGCTTGATATTCGCGCTGGCGCGAAATGCCAAGCTGGAGCAAGAGCGCGGCCAGCGGCGCGAGGATGAGCATGAGGATCGCAGTGATGGCGTTACCTTCGCCCTCGCTATCGCGCGAATTGCCACCGTATCCGCCGAAAATCAAGCCCCAGCGGCCCATCTCTGCGATCCAGGTGATGGCACCCGCAAGCGTGGCGGCGATGGAAGAAGTCAGGATGTCGTAATTACGCACGTGCGAAAGCTCGTGGGCGATGACGCCTTCGAGTTCGTCGTCGTTCATGATTTGCATGAGTCCGGCGGTGACGCAAACCGCGGCGTGATGCGGATTGCGGCCGGTGGCAAAGGCGTTGGGAGCAGGCTGCGGGCTGACGTAGAGCCTCGGCATAGGGAGATTGGCTTTGGCGGCCAAGCGTTCCATCACGGCGTAAAGGCGCGGCGCCTGCTCACGCGTGACAGGCTGAGCGCCGCTGGACCTGAGAGCGATCTTGTCGGAGAAGAAATAGGAGACGCCATTCATGACCACGGCCAGAATGAGGCCAATCGTCATGCCGCGCTCTCCCGCAATTGCTTTGCCTCCCAGAACGAGCAGAAGCGTAAGCGCTGTGAGAAGGAACAAGGTCTTGATGGTCTTCATGGGTTCTCCGTGAGCCGAGTAACCAGTTTAGAGTGCCACGTGTTTGGCGTCAATCGAGCCGAAGCCGCTTTTTATCGAGCTGCGCCGGCTTTTGCAGCGTTGCGTTTGAATTTCATCTCGCCCGTTTTCGAATCTGCCTCGACGAGGACTTCATCGCCGGGCAGAATCTTGCCGTCAAGGATTTCCAGAGCTAGCGGATCCTGCACGAGCCGTTGAATCGCGCGACGCAATGGCCGTGCGCCATACGCCGGATCGTAGCCTTCGCGGAGCAGCAACTCACGCGCTGAGGGAGCGAGGCGCAGTGTCACGTGCTTGGCTTCGAGCAGCTTTTCCACTTGTGCGAGCTGTAGCTCGACGATGTGCTCGAGCTGCTCTTTGCCGAGCGGCTGGAAGAGAACGATGTCGTCGACACGATTCAGGAATTCCGGCCGGAAAATCTGGCGAAGAGCTTCCATGGCTTCGGCGCGAGCACGCTTGGGATCAGTGGCAGCCAGCTCGAAAATCGCGGATGAGCCGACATTGGAAGTCATCACGATGACTGTGTTGCGAAAATCAACGGTGCGACCCTTGCCGTCCGTGAGGCGGCCGTCTTCGAGAATTTGCAGCAAGACGTTGAAGACATCGGGATGCGCCTTCTCGATTTCGTCGAGCAAGACAACGGAATAGGGATGGCGGCGCACCTGCTCGGTGAGCTGGCCTCCTTCTTCATAGCCGACATATCCCGGCGGCGCGCCAATCATGCGCGCAACGGAATGCTTTTCCATGTATTCGGACATATCGAGACGGATCATGGCGCGCTCGTCGTCGAATAAAAATTCGGCGAGGGCGCGAGCAAGTTCTGTTTTTCCGACGCCGGTGGGACCGAGAAACAAGAATGAGCCGATGGGGCGATGCGGGTCGGAAAGACCGGAACGGCTCCGGCGAACCGCGTTGGCGACGCGCGCAAGCGCATCATCCTGGCCGACGACTCGCTGGCGGAGACGCTCTTCCATGTGAACGAGCTTTTGGACTTCGCCTTCGAGGAGGCGGCCAACCGGAATGCCGGTCCATTTGGCGACGATGCGCGCGATGTCCTCTTCGCCGACTTCTTCTTTCAACATGGCGTGGCCCTTTTGGCGCTTTTTCAAATCATCCTGAGCCTTTTGCAATTCGCGCTCGGCGGCAGCGAGTTTGCCATAGCGGATTTCGGCGACTTTGGCGAGTTCGCCAGCGCGCTCGAGGCGCTGCTCTTCGGTTTTCAGGCTGTCGATCTCGCCTTTGATCTTGCGAATGCGGGCGATAGCGTCCTTCTCGACTTGCCACTGAGCCTTGAGTGCACTCGATTTTTCGCGCAGGCCGGAGAGTTCCTTTTGAATTTCGGCCAGACGCTCGCGGGAATGCGCGTCAGACTCTTTCGAGAGCGCCTGGCGCTCGATTTCGATGTGGAGAATCTTCCGTTCGATTTCGTCGATTTCCGCAGGCATAGAATCCAGTTCCATGCGCAGGCCAGCGGCGGCTTCGTCAATCAGGTCAATGGCTTTGTCGGGCAGAAAGCGATCGGAAATATAGCGATGGGAAAGAATCGCGGCGGCAACGATTGCGGCGTCTTGAATTCGAACGCCGTGATGGACTTCGTAGCGCTCCTTCAAGCCGCGCAGAATGGCGATGGTGTCCTCGACGGAAGGCTCTGGAATCATCACGGGCTGAAAACGGCGCTCGAGAGCGGGATCTTTTTCGATGTACTTGCGATATTCATTAAGTGTGGTGGCGCCGATGGCGCGAAGTTCGCCGCGCGCCAGGGCAGGCTTGAGCATATTCGAGGCGTCCATTGAGCCTTCCGCAGCGCCAGCGCCGACAAGAGTGTGAAGCTCGTCGATGAAAAGAATGATCTGGCCTTCGGATTCGGTGACTTCCTTGAGGACGGCTTTCAAGCGATCCTCGAATTCGCCGCGGTATTTCGCGCCAGCTACAAGAGAGGCCAAATCGAGAGCTACGATGCGCTTCGGTTTCAAAACTTCGGGGACATCGCCAGAGACAATGCGCTGGGCGAGGCCTTCGACGACAGCCGTCTTGCCAACGCCGGGCTCGCCGATCAGAACAGGATTGTTTTTCGTGCGGCGCGCAAGAATCTGCATGACGCGGCGAATTTCTTCGTCGCGGCCAATGACGGGATCAACCTTGCCCCGGCGCGCGAGGTCCGTGAGGTCGCGCGCGTATTGTTCGAGAGCGCGATAGGTCGTCTCCGGATTCTGGCTTGTAACGCGATGGCTGCCGCGGACGCTGACAAGCGCCTGAAGAATGGCATCGTGGCTCGCACCGTTGCGCGCGAGCAACCGGCCCGCGGGATCGCGGTCGAGCTGGGCAATGGCGAGGAGGATGTGTTCGGTCGAAACGTACTCGTCTTTA
>JASHRL010000230.1 GCA_030037355.1 Candidatus Acidiferrales bacterium
CGCGACTTAGGCTGGTTGATACCGAGTGCGTCCGTGAAACGGTGCAGAAAATGTTGCCCGAGATCGCAGACGAAGGGAGTTGCATCATCGTAGGTCGTGGTTCAGCTTTCTATCTCAGCAAGCGGCCGGACGCGTTTCATGTTTTCGTTTACGCTCCTTTTGAGGACCGTGTGCGCCGGTTGCGGTCAACAGGAAAAAGCGAGAAGGAAGCGATTGAGCTGGCCGAGACCGTGGATCGCGATCGCGCCGACTTTATCAAGCGATATTTTGACGTCGACTGGCCCGGAAGGCATCGTTTTCACATGATGGTCAATTCGGGCATGGGCGAAGACGTGGCCGTGCAAATCATTCTCGACGGTCTCGCCGAGTATGCAAAGCGCGGCAGTTAATCGCCTTCATCATTAATGAGGAGTCGCAATGTTTCGTAATCGACATGCCAGAGACCTGCTCTTTGTTCCCTGTGCTTTCTTGGCCCTGATCCTCGGCTCTCCGAGATTGAGCCGGGCGCAGGCCCAAAATCCATTTCTAGGCAGTGTGCCCGCCGGTCAAGCGACGGCAACCACATTGGACCTGTCGCTCCAGGACGCCTTCAACCGCGCTCTGAAATACAACCTCGGCATAATCGAGAGCGGGCAAGACACACGAGTGGCTCGCGCCGCGCGTCTCCATAGTTTGAACGCGCTCCTGCCGGCTCTTTCCGCCCGCATCAGCGCTTCGCTGGAACAAATCAATTTCTCCGCCCAGGGTATTAACTTCAAAATTCCGGGTGTGAATATACCCAGTGTTGTCGGCCCGTTTTGGGTCACCGATGGCCGTGCTTACTTGTCGCAAGAGGTTTTCAATTGGTCTGATATACAGGGCTTCAAGGCCGCGTCAGAATCCGAAAAGGCTTCAGAGTACACCTACAAGAGCGACCGCGATCTCGTCGTTTTCACGGCAGGCAGTGCGTATCTTCTTGTCATCTCCGATCTCGCACTCGTGGATTCCATCCGCGCCCAGGTAAATACTGCACAGACGCTTTACCAGCAGGATGCGGACAAGCATAAGAACGGCATTATTGCCGGCATCGACGTGTTGCGCGCTCACGTCGAGCTCGAGACTCAGCAGCAGCGTTTGATTGCCTCGCAGAATCAACTGAATATCGACAAGCTCTCTCTCGGGCGCGTGATCGGGTTGCCGAGTGGACAAGAATTCCGGCTCACCGAATCCGTTCCTTACGCTCCTCTGGCTGACCTCACACTGGAGCAAGCGCTCAAGCAAGCTTACGCGACGCGTCCTGACTATCTCAGCAGCAAGGCGCAAGTCCAGGCCGCCGAGTTGGCGTTGCGTTCCGCCGGCGCAGAAAACTATCCCTACATATCCACGGCAACAGATTATGGTGATATCGGCGCACCGAATTTCACGAGTTCGCACGGCACTTTCGACTTCACCGCCGCCGTAAATGTCCCCATCTTCGAGGGCACCCGCGTGCGTGCCGATAAGCTACAAGCAGACGCGGCGCTGGAAGAACGCCAAGCGGAGCTAGCCGACCTTCAGGGCAGGATTGACGACCAGGTGCGCACCGCGTTCTACAATCTGAAGTCCTCGTCCGATCTGGTGACGGTGGCTCAAAGCAATGTCGATCTCGCGAATCAAACGCTGGCGCAGGCGCAGGATCGGTATGCTTCCGGCGTCGCTGACAACCTCGAGGTTGTCCAAGCGCAGGAGTCCGTGGCCTCCGCCAATCAGTCCTATATCGCCAGTCTTTACTCTTATAACTTGGCAAAGATCTCTCTTGCCCAGGCTCTCGGCGTTGCGGAGAAATCGGCCCTGCAGTTTTTGGTGGGAGGAAAGCAATAATGGGAAGCACATCGGCACAGAACTCAGAAATGACAACGACGGAACCAAATTCCCCCAAGGGCACCGGCGTCGGTCCAGGCAAACCTCCTGTCGCAGGCAAGAAGCGGCGCCGCACGCCTCTAATTGTTGCTGCCGCAATTGTCGTTCTTGTGCTGGCGACGCTGCTCTATCTGCACTTCGCCGCATGGGAGTCCACCGATGACGCGCAGATCGATGGTTATATTTATCCCGTCAGTTCCCGCGTTTCGGGCTACGTCACAGACGTTCGAGTGGATGACAACCAGTATGTCGAGGCGGGCACTGTCCTCGTGCAACTCGATCCCAAAGACTACGAGGTAGCCGTGGCGAATGCCAAGGCAACCTTGGCGAACGATCAGGCCAGCGCCGCAGCGTTACAGACAAATGTTCCCCTCACTTCCGTGAGCACAACAAGCCAGCTATCCAGTGCGCAGGCTGACGTGGAGAGTGCGCAAGCTGGGTTGCTCGCGGCCCAGAAGGATTTTGACGCGGCGCAGGCATCGCTCTTGCAGGCGGAAGCCAATGACTTGAAGGCGCAGGATGACGTGAACAGATACAAGCCGCTCGCTGAAAAAGATGAAATTCCCCAGCAACAGTACACCCAAGCGGTTGACACTCAAAAGGCCACCGCCGCTGCTGTCGCGGCGGCTCGAGCGTCTGCCGCGGGCGCCGAGCAGGCGGTCACTCAGGCCAGAGCGCGAATCGCCCAGTCCCAAGCGCAATTGCAGTATGCTGAAACCAAACCCCAGCAAGTGTCCGTGCAGCGTTCCCGCGCTCAGGCGGCCGAGGCGCAATCCGAGCAGGCTGCTGCGATTCTGCAGCAAGCCCAGCTGAACCTGCAATACACGACAATTGTCGCGCCCGTCAGCGGCATTGTAGGACAGAGATCCGTCCAGCCCGGACAGAACGTCGCGCCCGGCCAGCAATTGATGACCATTGTTCCTCTCGACAGCCAAAATATCTGGGTGACAGCCAATTTCAAGGAAACGCAATTGACGTACATGCGCCCTGGCCAGCCCGTGCGCATTCACGTTGACACTTATGGACGGACCTATGATGGACATGTTCTCAATATCGCCGGTTCAACAGGGGCTCGCTACAGTTTGCTGCCGCCAGAAAACGCGACGGGAAACTATGTCAAGGTGGTTCAGCGTATTCCCGTAAAGATCGTTTTCGACAAGGGGCAGGATCCCGAGCACCTGCTCAGACCGGGAATGTCTGTTGAACCGGACGTGAGAGTGCGATGACGCTGGCCAACGTTTGCTTTTCCGCTGCTCCCGGCTCAGGGTATTCTGTCCGCGCTCGTCCTTAGATAATGGAGCAAAATCGATGCCTCTGAGTATTACAAAACGCCAGAATGGTGCCGCCACAATCGTCGACGTTACAGGCGAGATTACTCTCTTCAATGCCCCTGATCTGCGTAAGGTCTTGATGGAATTGTTGAAGGTGGAGAAGGCGCGCGTCATCGTAAACATGACAAACTCCGCTTATATCGACAGCGCAGGTGTAGCGTGCTTGGTGGAAGCTTTGAAAGTTGCGCGGGAATCGAAGCTCCCCTTTGCTATTTTCGGCCTCAATCGCGTTGCGAAGGAGGTCTTCGAGCTGACGCGTCTGATTCACGTCTTCGATGTGTATGGCTCTGAGGAAGAGGCGCTCCGAGCCGCCCAGCAGGCTCCATCGAGCGCTGCGGTTTGAGATTTCCAATATGCCTGTCACAGAAACACTCGGACAAGCCACCATCGACGGACTGGCTTATCTCGGCGACCTCGCAATTCTGATGGGCCGCTCGCTTCATGCCATCATTGTCGCGCCATTTCAGGGGCAGCGGCTCCGCGGTCAGCGCGTGGTACATCAGGCCATGTCCGCAGGCGTAGGCGCAATTCCTATCCTTTCGCTGATTTCATTTTTTATCGGCGTGATTATGGCGCTGCAGTCCGCCTACGAGTTGCGAAAACTCGGCGCCATCGCCCTTGTCGCAAGAGCGGTCGCGATCTCCATTACGCGGGAGCTCGCGCCATTGATTACCGCAATCGTCGTGATCGGGCGCTCGGGTTCTGCGTTCGCTGCGGAAATCGGTTCGATGAAGGTGAATGAAGAAATCGATGCGCTCGAAACGATGGCGCTTGATCCCATCCAGTTTCTCGTCGCGCCCAAGCTCCTTGCTATGCTTTTGATGCTGCCCTGCCTCACCACGTGGGCCGACTTTATGGGCATCTTGGGCGGCGCGACCTTCGGAGTCAGCGTTGCCGGTTTCACATTGGGTTCTTATATTCAAGCGACGCTCCACTCCATTGCGTTCCGCGACATTGTTACTGGTCTGATTAAGAGCGTGATGTTCGGCGCAGTGATCACGGCAGTGGGTTGTCAGGAGGGTCTCTCGACCGGCCTCGGCGCTGAGCAGGTGGGACGCTCGACCACTTCGGCCGTCGTCAAGTCCATTTTCCTGGTCGTAGCCGTGGATTTGGTGTTTACTCTGCTCTTCTATTTCACAACGTCGCGATAACGCGGGGATGCTGCTGCGCACGGTAGGATAACGAGGAAGCGATGAGACCCAGGTCGAGCCGGGACGAATCCGGAAGGCAAGCCGACGGCGGCATTGCGATCCGTGTTCGCAATCTCCGCGTCAATTATGGCGAGCACGAAGTTCTTCACAACATAGGCTTCGATGTGAAGGCTGGCGAGACCATCGCGATTCTTGGCGGCTCAGGTTCGGGTAAGACCACTCTCTTGCGTTCGCTCGTCGGGCTTGAAAGACCCTCTGGCGGCGCAATCTGGATCCGCGGACAGGATTTGTGCTGCATTTCGCCTCGCGAGATGGCCGAACTTCGGAAAAAGTTCGGTATATCCTTTCAAGGTGGCGCTCTCTTCGGCTCGATGACTGTCGGCGAAAATGTGGCGTTGCCGCTGCGTGAGCACACCCGCCTCGATGATTCAACGATCGAGGTTTTGGTAAGACTGAAACTGGAAGAGGTGGGGCTTTCCGGCTACGAAGACTACAATCCCGCGCAGTTGAGCGGCGGAATGAAAAAGCGAGCTGCTATCGCTCGGGCATTGACGATGGATCCGGAGATCCTCTTTTTCGACGAACCGTCGGCTGGTCTCGACCCCATTATTGCCGCCGGAATCGACGACTTGATTTTGAAACTGAAGCGCGCCTTCGGAATGACCATTGTTGTCGTCACGCACGAATTGGCCAGCGCCTTTCTGATTGCCGACCGTATGGTGCTCGTCGACAAGGGCAACATTATCGCCATCGGCACACCTGAGGAAATGAAGGCCAATCCGCAACCTCGCGTGCGTCAGTTTCTGGATCGCGTTCCCGATCCGGAGGTGTCCGCGGACGAGGGTTTCTTGGACCGGTTGACTCAGAATTTGCGCCTGTAGCGGGCGAAGTACGCTAAGGAGGCGTGCTATACTGACGGCCCTCCGGGTTCGGCGCCGTCAAATCATGCTTTTCCGTGGATATTGAGATGCCATTGCAAGCAAAACGAGAACGCGCTTTGGTGGGACTCTTCGTTCTGGTCGCCGCCGGACTCCTCGTCGTGACGCTCTTTTCGATGAGCGGTGTTTTTGGGCGGAGTGGACGGACTTATCGAGCCTACTTCAAGAATGCCGGAGGCCTCGGCCCTGGCTCCGAAGTGCGCTATGCCGGTGGACCTCCCGTCGGCCGCGTCACGAGCGTACAGACCGACTCCCAAGATCCGACGCGCATGGAAATCGACTTTCGCGTGGACGGCCAAGTCCCCGTGAAAACTGATAGCAAGGCAAAAATCTCGAGCCTCGGCCCGCTCGGCGACAATTTTCTCGGAATTGTCCCTGGCAGTGCGACGGCGCCGCAGGCTCCCTCTGGTGCAGTTTTGACAGGGATGGATTACGCCAGTTTTGACGATCTGACCAGCAAGATTAACACTCTTGCTCCGCAGGCTGGCGCACTTATGCAGAATCTGAACGCGCGTGTCACCGAATTGCAGGAAACGATCCGGCGAGTCAACGACCTGCTCGACACGACGAATCGCGCAAACATTTCCGCGAGCCTCGCTAGCGTCCGAGGCATGCTAGCGGAAGATCGCCCGGCGCTTCATTCCACGCTGAACAATTTGAATAGCACTAGCTCGAAGCTTGGCCCGCTAATCGATGAT
Organism: Candidatus Acidiferrales bacterium; assembly: GCA_030037355.1. Classification (GTDB taxonomy): domain Bacteria; phylum Acidobacteriota; class Terriglobia; order Acidiferrales; family UBA7541; genus DAHUXN01. Next base: position 5,997 of record JASHRL010000230.1, read on the forward strand.
CTGAAGAAAACAGCAGATCAGGCGAATACTGCGCTGTCGCACATCGATGCGACGGTGATGGAAAATCGCCCCGACCTGCGGCAGGCGGTGGGCGAGCTGCGAGCGACCCTGGCGTCTACGTCCGCGCTTACCGATCAACTCAACAGCGTCTTGAATACAAATAGTGACGACCTTGACGTCATCATCGCAAACCTGAGAGATGTCACCGAAAATCTGAAGGCTTTCACGGAAAGGATCAAGACGCGGCCTGCGACGCTGATCCGATCCGCAGCGCCGGCGGACCATGCACCGGGGCAATCCCAGAGGCAGCCGAACTGAAAATGAAAATGAACGTTACGGAAAAGCGAATCTTTACAACTCTCATTACCTGCTGGGTGTTTGCCGGAATTCTGGCGATTGCGAGTTGCGGCGCCATGAGACCGGTGAGCTACTACACGCTGAACACCAAGCCTACCCCCGAGCCGTCGGTCGCGGCGAAGAACGATGCGCCGTTTCCTTTCACGATTCTTGTCGGTCGGATAACAGCCTCTCATCTTTATTTGAATGATCCCATCGTCTATACCAACGGCGGCGTGGAGCTCGGCACTTATGAGTATCATCGTTGGGCGGACGTGCCGACGGAAATGTTGGAAACGATGCTAATGCAGACGCTCCGAGAGCAAGGAAGATTTCGATCTGTGGGAAGGCTCGGCAGTGGCGCAAGAGGTGACTACATTCTGCGTGGGCATTTGTATTCGCTCGAAGAAGTCGATTCGCCTTCGCTCACCGCGCGTTTCTCGATCAATCTGGAGTTGTTCCAGCCAAAAACAGGAATGGTTGTCTGGAGCCAGTCGTACAACCAAGATGAACGCGTCGATCAGAAGAGTGTCACCGCGGTTGTCGAAGCGCTGCGTCAGGAAGTCCTCGCCGGCTTCAATCAGCTTGCCGTAAGCCTCGATGCCTACTTCGCAAGCCGATCCGCGCAGTGACGCGCGTGTGTCTTTCGCTTAAGTCAAAACGCGCGCTCCGTTCGATTTGGGCGACGCTAGTTTGGCGAGACGAATTTCCTTGCTGCTTGACGCCTGCACCGGAAATGGCGCTCGCGCGCGAACCTTTCTTCGTCCAACTGCTCAACAGAAGATTCGATGCCGCAGGCAATTACCAAAACCTACAGAAAACTCAAAACTGACTGGCGGAGGGGGTGGGATTCGAACCCACGAGACCCTTTTGGGGTCTAACGGTTTTCAAGACCGCCGGTTTCAACCGCTCACCCACCCCTCCAAAACCACACACCTCGATTATTGTAACTTGCGCGCTGACTTAGTTACAGCGCTGCTACCGTTCATTGCCTTTTCTACGAAACGCTTTCGACGTTGGCTTTGTGCCGGCAATGAATTGGGGCGTGGGTTCGCATAGAATCCCTGAACGGAATCGCGCGTCGGGGGAAATACAGACGGGTAAAATCTATGCAGGTCGAGTCGTACGGTGGGAGCAGATATTGCCGGAGAACCAATCCCCGCTGGTGAGGCTTTCAGCTAGTCGAGGGAGTATTTTGCCAAGCGCGTCAACTGAAGCGAAATCCTCCAAAGGAACGTTGGGTTATTCAACAGGTAGCGTTTCCACAGTCTTCGCGGATCTTGAAGGAGCCGATGCAACCATTGCATTCCCGAGGCTTTTATCCAGTTCGGCGCGTCCTTGATCAATCCCGTATGGAGATCAAAAGCCGCTCCGACTCCCACCATGATTTTGGCTTGAATCTTGCGATTATACTCCGCCATGAATCGTTCTTGCTTGGGCGTGCTCAGTCCGACCCAGAAAATGTCCGGCTTGCTCTTGGCCACGATTTCCAATAGATGCGCTTCCTCTCCGCGGTTTAGTGAGCTAAACGGAGGCGTATAAGTTCCAGCCACTTGCAAGCCAGGGAACCTTTTAGTCATCTCCGCCTTAAGCCGATCCGCAACTCCTGGTCGGCCACCGTAGAAAAAATGGCTATACCCGTTTTCAACCGAGAGTCGGCAAACCTCGCGCATGAGGTCCGGACCAAAAACTCTGCCCATGCTCTGAAAACCCTGTAGCTTTCCAATCCAAACCGTGGGCATACCATCGGGTGTTGTGAGGAGAGATTCATTCAGTATGCGCCGAAAGTTTGGATCCTTTTGTGCTTCCATCACTCCATGCACACCTGTGACGCACACGTACCCCTTGCCGCCATTTCCTAGCCAGCACTGAAACAACTTCAGCGCGTCGGACATATTAATGGCGCTCACACCAACGCCTAAAACATTTGCGCGTGGAACTTCAGACCGCTGCATCTCTTTTCTCTGGTGCTCGAACGCGGCCGGCCTTTCGCAGCTCATCTTGAATCCACAGATACGTCACCTTCAGTCCGTCTTCGAGCGGCGTCGCAGGCTCCCATCCGAGAACCTGTCGAAGGCGCGTGTTGTCGCTATTGCGGCCACGCACACCCTGAGGTTTGGTGAGGTCGTGCCGGACGCGAAACTTTTTCGCCGCAATATTCGAGATAATTTCCAGAAGCTGGTTGATGGTCACCATGCGGTCAGTGCCGAGGTTGAGCGGCTCGTAATGCGAAGAGGCCATGAGTCGCGTCAAGCCTTCGACGCAATCATCGATGTACATGTACGAGCGAGTCTGTTCGCCATCGCCCCAGATCTCCACTTCGTCCCCGCTGTCAGCTAACGCGACTTTTCGACAGAGCGCCGCCGGCGATTTTTCTTTGCCGCCTTCGAACGTACCCAGCGGCCCGTAGACATTGTGGAATCGCACGACGCGCGTCTGCATTCCATAATCTCTCCGGAAATATTTGCAGAGCTCCTCGGTAAAGAGCTTCTCCCAGCCATAGCCCGGCTCGGGATCGGCGGGATAAGCGTCCTCTTCTCGCAGCGGCACAACGTCAGGTGTATTTTGCTTCGATTGTGCATAGACACAGGCAGAAGATGAAAACAGAAATTTCTTGATTCCGCCAAGTCGGCTTGCTTCGAGCATGTGTGTATTGATCAAAATATTGTTGCGAGAAATATCCGCATGCGAACTCGTGATATAGCCAATGCCGCCCATATCCGCCGCCAGGTTGTAGACCTGATCGATGCCGCGCGTGGCTTCCAGGCAGCTGTCCCACCGGCGCAAATCCAGGATGGCAAACTCATCGGCAGCAGTTGGCTCGTATTCCGGATTTTTCACGTCCACGCCACGGACCCAATATCCGTCGTCCTTCAGCCGCCGAACCAGATGATGCCCGATGAATCCCCCCGCCCCAGTGACGAGTACTTTAGCTCTCATTGTCATCATTCTCGTTTCCCCAGGTCACGGGACAGGCTCAGGTGATGCCTTAGGATAGACGACGACAATTTATATGGTTTTGCACTATGTCGCAAGAAGGGCCGGCGGTTTTTACTTCTTGGCCGGTCACCTCGTATAATGCCGCCTTCGTGAGGACCACTGTGACGAGATACGAGCCAACTCCACTTTGTGGCGCAAACAAAACCGGCAAGCTATCGCGATTCACTAAGATTCTGATCTCCCAGCATGCGACCCAAAGCTTGAGCTATTCGATCGGACGCCCGCCCATCGCCAAATATATTCGAAACTTGCGCCATGGTACGGTACGCACTTTCGTTGTTTACCAAGAACATACATTCATTCTCAATGCGTGAAGGATTCAGGCCGACCAGAACCGTTGTGCCAGCGGCTATAGCCTCAGGTCTTTCGGTAGTTTCCCTTATGACTAGGACGGGCTTGCCTAGGGCTGGCGCTTCTTCCTGAATACCCCCAGAATCAGTAAGAATTAGATAAGCTCGACTCAATAAGTAAACGAAAGGTTCGTAGTCCAAAGGTTCGGTCAGGTGGATATTATTAATGCCAGAAAGCATCTCAGTCACTGGCCTCTTCACATTTGGATTCGGATGAACGGGATAGATGATGCAGATATCCGAGAGTCTTTGAGCGATTCTCTTAATACCTTCACAAATTGAACGAAGTCCCGGTCCGAAGTGTTCGCGTCTATGCACTGTCACGAGGATCATTTTTTTTTGCCCGCTGGTTACTGCGGGAAGAATTTCCGGAAACTTTTCGAGCAAACGTTTGGGATCAGCCTTATCCACTTGGGCAACTATCATTCTAAGTGCGTCAATAACGGTATTTCCCGTCAAGACTATTCGGTCTTCAGCGACTCCTTCTCGGAGTAGATTTTCTCGGTTCTCTTTCGTTGGGGAGAAATGGATTGCTGCCAAACGGCTCAAAAGTACCCGGTTGGCTTCTTCCGGGTACGGTGCCAACATATCCCCAGTTCGAAGTCCAGCCTCCACATGGGCCACCGGTACTCTAAGATAAAATGCGGAAAGACTACTGGCAAAGGCCGTCGTCGTGTCGCCCTGCACGATCATGGCATCTGGTTTTTCCTCCTCGATAACCCTGCGCGTCCCCATGAGTATTTTGGAGGTCAGTTCGTGAAGCGTTTGATTCTCGCTCATTAATTGCAGGTCGTAATCTGGCCTGATACCGAACGACTTGACAACCTGCTTGAGCATTTGATCATGTTGGGAGGTGAAGCACACCCGGCATATAAAATGGCTGTCGGCTCCTAGTCTCTTAAGGACTGGTCCAAGCTTAATTGCTTCCGGTCTAGTTCCTAATACCGCTAGAATCTTGATAGGCATCTCGTCTTGAAAGGTCCGACCAACTCAATTTGAAAAGACCTAACGTGTTTCGCTGGTTGGTCGAATGGACTTCTAGATTGCCTGCTCATACCGTAGCGATCTGAGCTACGGACGTGAGTGTTTTTCGGAAGTCAATCTATTGGCTCTGAAACCGAGCAGCTCTCGAATTAGCAATGCTGCAAAAATTGTGTTGGTGGATAGGTACCTATATGCAAGGCGATTCGGCTCTTGAAGGAGACGAAACAGCCACTCCATTCCCATGTGTTGCATGTATAAAGGCGCTCGTCTGATTCTGCCGGACAAGACATCGAACGAGCCGCCCACGCCTATGCTCACCTTGACGTCGACTGATTTCCACCAACGTTTTACAAAGAGTTCCTTTTTAGGAGAGCTGATGCCAACGAAGAGTATGTCGACCCGTTTCGACCGAATTTCATCGACGACGATGATTTCCTCGTCGGGTCTGAAAAAACCATCTCGAGCCCCCACGACAATCAGATCAGAGAAACGGTTACGCAGTTTGCTAACCATTTCTGACACTACTTCTCGCGTACCTCCCAGGAAATATACGCGGTATCCTTCGCGAGCCGCTAACTCCAGCAGGTCCAACATCAGGTCACAACCCGTGCGTTTTGGCGGGAGGTTGTAACCCAGAATTCGCCCACCAAATGCGACACCAACACCATCAAGATGGACAACCTCAGCTTCTTCCAAAGCTCTCATCAGCGAGAGGTCCGCACGCGCTCGGATAATCTTGGCAACATTTAGCCCTTCAATTCTCAAAGAATTTCCGGTTCGAATCGCTTGTCGAATCCGCCAAAGAACCTCCTCAGGTCGCAGCAAATCTAGGGGGCAACCCAATAATTTGCATCGTGTTGATGAAGCATCGCTTCTCAGTGCTTTCATCCGTGATTCTCTTGTGGTCCGAGTGGTCATCAGACCGAGCAGTATAGAGGTTACTGGGGTTCTAGTTCTCTAACTGTCCTGCAAAAATAGCGCCAATTTGCTCTTCAAAAGTGCGCGTTGAGATTTCATGGCCTCGCTGCAAAGCTTCGTCTGAAATTTGTTTGCATCGATTCGGATTTTCGAGCAATTCGCAGATCTTCTTGACCGCATCATCGAGGTTGACGTAACGCTGTCCAGCATTTGCCACGACCTCCCGTTGGCCAGCAAAGTCCGGGGCAAAGACGACGCAACCCAAAGCCTGCATTTCCGCCGCAGCGATACCATAGTGTTCAAACTCACATGCATGGAGCCCAAATTTCTGTTTGGCAACTAGTTGTTCTAGTTCAGGCCTCTGCATGTTCAAATGCAAATGAACATATTCGAGCCTGACGATTAACTGTTTCAGTTTTTTGACATAGTGATCATCGCCGCGTCCTATTATGTGCAGGTTAACGTCGTGGCCGTGCTTGCGCACTTGCTGTATTATTTGGATCCCTAATTCCAACCGTTTGCTAGGATGGATGCGGCCCAACATTACGAAACCTAACTCGCGATCGATCCAGTTCGTCCAGTCTTGACTACTTGGCCCTAGATTCACATCGGTAGCGGGAGCAACGATCACTCCTGAAATCCCATAAAGTTGCTGTACCACATCGGCCGTCCATAACGAGTTTACTAGTGTACGTTTTGCAGTAACATCTTTGAGACTCCAGCCCGAGAGCCATCGTGACGCACGAACATAAACAGGGCGTAAGTGAGATCTGAGGAATCCATCGTGTGCGGTATTAAGATAACGCAGAAATTCTGAGGCCTCACTAAAGATCGGAACATTGATGTATTGAATTCCATGTTTGGTTGGAATCGGGCATTCCCCATAGCTACCAACGACGAGATCAAATTCCGATGCAATACGCCGCGCATATCGCATGGCCAACGCGTACTTCATTATAGGTTTGCGTGCGGCTTTCCCAAAAATGGTGCCAACTATACCTGCAGAAACGAACCTGACCCGGTCTGGATCAAGTCTGACGCGGAACCATTTATGAACACGGTTGCAGTCTAGTTCTCCACCACAATGAACTAAGGTGACGCTACCAAAACGCTGAGCCACCGCCATCATTTTTACACATACTTGCTCGGCGCCACCCAGGAAATAGATGTCGGGGTGAACGAAGAGAATGCGCGTCGGTGGGCTCTCACGGCACAAAGAACGTCGCTACTACCGCAGTATAGCCAGTTCCGAAATTGGGTCTCCCAGTTCTTTTGCCGAGCCTTAAGTAGAGTTCGCTCCCGCAACAGTTCGCCAGTCTCGGTAGATGCGGCCCGGATCTAAGCTTGGTTGATATCTTACAGTCCCGACCATACGTCGCATCTGGGGTGGACATTACAACTGCTCGCCTGCGAAACTGGCAACAGCACGTCCTTTTCCGTTTGCTGAATTTAGGCAATTCACGCTCGAAACGGCGAGGCACGCTCCCACTACGAACCAAACTAACAGGTAAGGAATGAAGCTAAGAGGATAGGCAGAAAAGTTCATGATAACAATCAGGCCAAGCGGGACGGACTGTGCGATGAGTGATAGAGGCTTCTGGCAGATCGGAGCCCTGCGGAGTTCTTGATAGAGGACAATACAGAACCACACAAAGCCCATTACTGCAGGCCAGCCATATCGTATTAGAAGCCTTCCATAGCCGCCTTCCGGAAGGTGTGGTCCGAAGCCCTGGCCAAGCAAATTGCTGGCCTGCCAAAGACCGTGCTTGTAGAACCAAACGATCCCTTGCACGTGCGGGTCATCAGGACTGTTCCACGACAACCTTGCTAAGCTTGCTGAATACCATTGAGCTAACGGTGCCCAGATAAATAAGGCAATTCCCACCGGAATAAGGAGGGCACACAGGAGCCGGTACCTCTTGTTTCGCAATAGAATATAGACAAATCCGATTATCACAAAAATCCACGCCGACCGCGTAAAGCTAAGAAACAAAGCCATGGCTGTTGCCCCCAGCATCAGGAGTTTTTTCCAATTGCCTCTCAGCCAGAATGCCAGCAGGAGAATAGGGAAAGCGACGAGGTGGCCGAAACCTACTGCATCGCCAATCGTTCCGAATGCACGGAATGCCAGAAAGGAAAAAGCTGTTCGCCCCAACCCATTCCCCGTGATTCCTTCCTCGTCGGCCAATACGTCGCT
>JASHRL010000231.1 GCA_030037355.1 Candidatus Acidiferrales bacterium
CTCAACACAGCAACTCCCGCGAGCCTTGTCCTTCTCGACGAAGTCGGACGCGGCACGGCGACCTTCGACGGCCTGTCAATTGCCTGGGCCGTCGTTGAACATCTGCACGAAAATGCCCGCCCGCGCACGCTTTTCGCGACGCATTACCATGAGTTGACCGAACTCGAGCGGCTCTTTCCTGGCATCAAGAATGTCCACGTCTCTGTTCGCGAGGCGGGCAGCGAAATCATTTTCCTTCGCCGCGTCGAACCGGGCACTGCTGACAAGAGCTACGGGATTGAAGTCGCTCGCCTAGCTGGGCTCCCCGCGAGCGTCATCCAGCGCGCCCGCGAAGTCCTGGCTGAGCACGAAAAGAGCGAACATCAGCTTACCGAGGAACTTTCTCCCGGCTCGGCGCTGGCTCAGCCGGTCATGTTCACCGCTGTCGACCAGACCGTGCTCGACGCCTTGCGTGCCGCCGATCTCGACAATTTGAAACCACTCGAAGCGCTGAATCTTCTCGCGGCGCTCAAGAAGCAGCTCTCGTGACCCCGCACTCGCGCGAAATGCTCGTCCTCGGATTGATGTCCGGCACTTCCGCTGATGGCATCGACGTCGCACTGGTGGGCATTTCCGGCCTGCCATCCGCGCCTCGTGCGCGGCTCAAGAATTTCGCTGCATTTCCATACCCCACCGCTGTTCGCGAAGCTGTCCTGCGTTTGTCCAACGGCGCTCCAACGACGACGCGCGAAATCTGTCAATTGAATTTTCGCCTCGGCGAATTGTTCGCCGACGCTGTCCTGCGCGCTTGCCGCCGCTTTAGCGTCCCGCCGCGGAACATCTCCCTCATCGGCTCTCATGGACAGACTGTCTACCATCAAGGCGCCTCCAGCGCGTTTCTCGGCGCTCGCGTTTCGTCTACGCTTCAGATTGGCGAACCCGCCATCATCGCCGAGCGCAGCGGCATTACCACAATTGCCGATTTTCGCCCTGCCGACATCGCTGCTGGCGGCCAAGGCGCTCCGCTCGTTCCGTTCGTCGATTATCTGCTTTATCGCCATCCACGCCATGGTCGCATGGCGCTCAATATCGGCGGCATCGCAAATGTCACGGTGATTCCGGCCAGCGCGCGCCCGCAGGACGTCTTCGCCTTCGACACTGGCCCGGGAAACATGATTATCGATGCGCTCTCCGTACATTTCACGCATGGTCGCTTGCATTACGACCGTGATTCTCGGCTGGCGCTCGAGGGCCGCCTCTTGCCCCAGTTACTGAAACAGTGGCTCGCGCATCCATATTTCCGCAAGCGCCCGCCGAAGACGGCTGGCCGCGAGGAATTCGGCGCCACTTATGTGGAAAAGCTCCTCGCATCAGCTAAGCGGAATCACATTCGCCCTGCCGACCTCATTCACACGGCGACGGCATTCACCGCAGCCTCGATCGCGCAGGCGTTCCATCGTTTCGTCTTTCCGAAGGCTCGCGTCCGTGAACTCATCGTCTCCGGCGGCGGTGCACGCAATCCGCTGCTCATTGCTTATCTCTGCGCTCTCTTGCCGTCGCTCAAAATCATTCCTGCGGAAGCTCTCGGCGTTCCCGGCGACGCGAAAGAGGCCTACGCCTTCGCTGTACTCGCCTATGAAGCCTGGCACGAGCACGCCAACAATTTGCCGAGCGCAACCGGCGCGCGCCACGCTGCAATTCTGGGGAAAATTTGTTATGCCCGGCCGCGTTAGCTCGCGCGTGATCCACGCCGTGCTGTTTTTCTCAATCTTGGCTTTTCTGAGTGGTTGTTCTTCCACCCGCTCGAAGACCGACGCGAACACAGTCAACTTCCTTCTCGAATCCATGCCCACGAATCTCGATCCGCGCATCAGCACGGATGCGTTCTCCGAGCACGTCGACTATCTTCTCTTCGACAGCCTCCTGCAGCGAGACGACCATCTCGACCTGGCTCCCGACCTCGCCGAAACCTGGAATATGCCCGACGCGCAAACCTACGTCTTCCATCTCCGCCACGATGTGCGTTTCTCGAATGGCGAATTGCTCACGTCCGCTGATGTCAAATTCACATTCGACTCCATCATTTCCGGCGCGATTCGCACGCCCAAGCGCGGCGCCTTTCAGCTCGTCGATTCCATTTCCACACCCGATCCCTGGACGGTTATCTTCCATCTCAGCGCGCCTTACGCATCCTTTCCGCTGAATCTAACTCGCCAAGCTGCTGGCATTGTGCCGCACGATGCCGGTCCCGATTTCTCGCAGAATCCCATCGGCACCGGCCCATTTCGTTTCGTCAGCATGACGACGGACGAAGACATCGTGCTCGAACGCAATCCGGATTATTTCGGCGGTGCGCCCATGCTCCAGCGCGTTCGCTTTCGCATTATTCCCGATGCACTCGTGCGCGCGCTCGAACTGCGCAAAGGCTCCGGCGACCTCGAATCGAATTCGCTCACGCCGGATATGATCGACGCGCTTGGCAAAGACCCAAACTTGGAAGTCGCGCGCGCGCCCGGCACGATGCTCGCGTATATTTCCTTCAACTGCGAAGACCCTATCCTGAAGCACCGCCGCGTTCGCCAAGCGCTCGCTTACGCGACCGACCGCGAAACACTGATCCGATATTTAATTCGCGGCCTCGCGCGTCCAGCGGATAGTCTTCTCCCGCCGAATCACTGGGCATACGACGGCGATGTCACGCATTACGACTACGATCCCACGCACGCGAATGCGCTGCTCGACGCCGCTGGCTTCCCACGCGGCCCCGACGGGATTCGCTTTCATCTGGAAATGAAGACGTCAACGGACGAATCCACGCGCATCCTCGCAGCCGCTCTCCAAGATCAATGGCACCGCGTCGGCGTGCAACTCGATTTGCGCTCGCTCGAATTCGCCACGTTCTATGCCGACATTACGCGCGGCAGCTTTCAGCTTTACACTTTGCGCTGGGTCGGCGCGAATCTCGATCCGGACGTTTTCGAGTATGTCTTTGGCAGCGACAAATTTCCGCCCGCGGGCGCAAATCGTGGCCATTACCATAATCCGCAGTTGGATATCTTACTCGGAGAGGCGCGCGTCACCACAGACCGCGCGAAACGGAAGGCAATCCTTGATCAGATTCAGCAAATCGTCGCCGACGAAGAGCCGTACATCAACCTCTGGTTCTACGACAACATCTGCGTCCATCGCCGTCGTCTTACTAACATCCAACTCTCACCGGGCGGCGACTTCGATTTTCTCGAGCACGCGATCCTTCGTTGATCGCAGGGCATCCTGCGCGAAATCCTAAGCCTCAATTGCTTTGCGGACTTCTGCCTCAGGCACGGCTCCTTCGCGGATGATGGACCAATCCGCGCCGCGCAGCGCGACAATCGTCGATGCCAGCGTCCCGCCCGTATCGCCTCCATCAAGAATCAGCGGCAAGCGGTCGCCAAGCTGTTTCACAAGCTGCGTCGCGCTGCTGCATGCCGGAAAGCCGGAAAGGTTCGCACTCGTTCCTGTCAGTGGCCCGCCTGAAGCTTCCACCAACTCGCACGCAACATGGGATTTCGGCCAGCGCAGCGCCACGCGCCCGCTGTTTCCCGTTACTTTGAGCGGCAGCCGGTGCGTGGCCTCGACGACAATCGTCAGCGCGCCGGGCCAGAATTTGTGCGCCAGTTTCAAAAAGCTGTCAGGCAGATCGCGCGCGAGCGTCACCGCCTGCTCGACGGAATTCACCAGGATCGGCAACGCCTTCGTTTCCGCGCGCCCCTTGACGCGAAACACTTCCTGAATCGCCGCCAGATTATATGGGTCCGCGGAGAGACCATAGAATGTGTCGGTGGGAATGCCGACCACCCGGCCGCGTTGGATCAGACTCGCAGCGTAGTGGATGATGTGCGGCTCGGGGGCTTCAATTGAAATTTTCAGGACTTCCGCTGGCAATGGACACTCGCGCGGCGACGAATCGGCCGTAATCGCAGAACGCTATCACACACCCTCGCACCGCGCAAGCCATCCTAGAGCGAATGCCAAACCGGCACTTGCCTTTTCGCGGCAACTTCGGAAAAATAGTCGCTATGTTACCCGAACAAAAGTGTCCCAAGTGCGGCCGTCGCATGTTGCTCTACCGCTGTTCACATACAAATTGCACCACCGAACGTCGTGTCTGTGTTGTTTGCGAATATGGCGGTATTCGCCCGCCCGTCCCATTCTCGCAATTGAGTTTTTACCCGGAATGCCACACGGACGGCATGAAGCTCGCCGACGAAAACCGCAACTACGCGTAACGTCACGGGCAGAGCGCGAATTCGCGCCCGGCGACTTTTCGTTGGCCCCGCTCTCTGTTAGGCTCCATTCCATGCGCACTCAACCCTGGCGCCCGGCGGCTCGACCTCACGCTGCGCACCTGTCGCAGAGTGCCAAAATCACTTCGCGCGAAAATCACTGGCTGAAAACCTTCCGCGCCGCCCTGCATGCTTCGCGTCCTGAAGGTGGATTCATTGCGCTCGAAGGTGTGCGCCTTGTTTCGGAGGCGATTCGCTCTGGACTGGAAATCGAAGCTATTCTCGCCAGCGATTCCGCCGAACGCTACCTGGCACCACTTCAGGCTGAACTCGATCGCCCGACGCTCATTCTGCGGACGACGGACAAGCTCTTCGATTCCGTCGCCGCTACAGAGACTCCGCAAGGAATTGCAGCCCTGCTTCGCCCGCGCGGATTTTCACTCGAATCTCTCGTTGCTGTGCCCGATCCACTCGTCATCGTCCTCGTCGGCGTACAGGACCCCGGCAACGTCGGCACAATCCTGCGCTCCGCCGAAGCACTCGGCGCTTCGGGAGTAATTGCCACGCGCGGAAGCGCGCATCCCTATTCGCCGAAGTCCTTGCGTGCTTCGGCTGGTTCCGCTCTGCGTTTGCCGATTCTTTCCGAGCTCGCCACGCCGATTGCCTTGACGCAGCTTCGTGTTTCCGGACTGAAGATCTTTGCCGCCTCCTCCCCGCGCGATTCCGCTGCACACCGGCCTGATGAAATCGATCTTCGCGGCCCGGCCGCGATTCTTATCGGCAACGAGGGCGCCGGCTTATCGCCGGAAGTCGAACGCAGCGCGGACGCCCGAATCCGCATCCAAGTTGCAGAACCGGTGGATTCGCTCAACGCAGCCATTGCTGCCTCGCTCATCCTTTACGAAGCCGCGCGTCAGCGTCGCGCCGTCAGATGAGCGTTCCGGATAAAAAGTGAACCTCTTTCGCACCATCGACGCCGAAGAAGTGCCGCAAGGTTCGCGTCCCCTCGCGGATCGAATGCGTCCGCGCACGCTCGACGAAATCGCCGGCCAAGAGGAACTCCTCTCACCGGGCAAACCACTGCGCATCCAAATCGAGCGCGACGAAATCGTCTCCATGCTCCTTTGGGGTCCGCCGGGATGCGGCAAAACTACGCTCGCGCGTCTGATCGCCAAGACGAAGCACTCCGAATTCGTTCCTTTCAGCGCCGTGATGTCCGGAATCAAGGAAATCAAGCAAGTCATGGCCGCCGCCGAGGGCGCCCGGCGCTACGGCCGCCGCACGGTTGTGTTTGTCGATGAGATTCACCGTTTCAATAAAGCGCAGCAGGACGCGTTTCTGCCTTATGTCGAAGCCGGCACGATTCTCCTGATCGGCGCGACGACGGAAAATCCCTCCTTCGAGGTCATCGCCCCACTCCTTTCGCGCATGAAGGTTTACGTTCTTCACGCGTTATCCAGCGAGCAGATCCTCCAACTCCTCCGCCGCGCGCTCTCTGATAAAGAACGCGGATTGGGCGGAGTCGCCGTGGCCATCCCCGATGAGATCCTCGACCGTATCGCGCAAATTGCCAATGGCGACGCGCGTGCTGCTTACAATACGCTCGAATCTCTCATCCTCGGTACGGAACCCTCCGCGAACGGCAGTCGCGTGGTCACGCGCGAACGTCTCGAAGACGTCCTCCAACACAAGTTCCTCCTCTATGACAAGGCCGGCGAAGAGCATTTCAATCTGATTTCCGCCCTGCACAAATCCGTGCGCAACTCTGATCCCGACGCCGCGCTCTATTGGCTCGCGCGCATGCTGGAATCCGGCGAAGATCCTCTGTACCTCGCGCGCCGCATGGTGCGCATGGCCAGCGAAGACATCGGCCTCGCCGATCCCAATGCGCTCCACATCACACTCGCAGCCATGAACGCTTTTGATTTTCTAGGTGTGCCCGAGGGCCATCTGGCGCTTGCCGAGGCCGCCGTTTATCTTTCGCTCGCACCCAAGTCCAATGCGGTCTATACCGCTTATAATTCCGTGCGTGACGATTTGCAGAAGACAATCGCCGAGCCCGTTCCGCTTCACCTGCGCAACGCGGTCACCGGCCTTATGAGCCATCTCGGCTACGGCAAGGGATACCAGTACGCTCACAACGCGGAGGAAAAAGTGACCGGCATGACCTGCTTGCCCGAAAGCTTGCAGGGCCGCGTATATTACCATCCGACCGACCAGGGCCTCGAAGCGCGAATTCGCCAGCGCCTCGAAGAGATTCGCCGCATCAAATCTAAGCCGTCGGAACCGAACGCTCCGAAGGAGCGGAAGAAGAACGAAACGAAGAAAGACGAGATCAAGTCCCACGTGAAGGAAGACGAGTGAAAACGGGATTGACAAACCAGCCAAACAACATGAATCCGCACGACACAGAACCTAAGTTCGCAAGGCGCCTGTGCCGCTCTCTCAGTTATTTACTCGTCTCCCTATTCTTGCTGGTCGCCGCGGCCTTTCCGTCCCGCGCTCAAGACAAGCCTCTCTCCTCCATCAACCTCGATTGCCGTGCTTTCGCAATTTCGGCAGACGGGACCGCCGCCTGCGGCGTGTTTCATAGGCTTCGGTTTCAGCACTACGAAATCGAGCGCGACGACATCTGGACCGTCACACTCGACGGCAAGCGCAAGCGCATCGTCGACGGCGAAACGCTCGTTAAGACGACTTCTCCTTTCAGCTTCATGATCCGCCGCCTGGCCTATTCGCCCGATGGAACAAAACTCACCGTGCAAATGACCATCGCTCAGGTCGTCGACCAGCAAGGAACAACGAACGAGAGCGAACTCGTCGATCTGATGACCAGCGATGGAAAGGAAATCCCCGTCTTCGGCACGCACACCAGCGTCATCGAGGACGGCAAGCAAGCCAACTGGCTCGCCGATGGCGACACCGTTGCCTATCTTGTTTCCAGCGATGAATCCGATCTGCTCTATCACATCGGCATCGTTCATCCCAGCAAAGGCGCGGGCCAGACGATTCTGAAAGACCATTTTTTCACGTCCGTCGCCTGGGACGCCCAGCACAATTCCGCGATCGCCATCGAGCGCGACCAGCAGTTCACCGGCGCAATCAAGCTTTCGCGAATCGACCTGCTTCACGCGACCGACCAGCCCATCGCCACGTTGCAGGGCTATCTCGGCCAGCTCACACTCTCTCCCGATGCCGACAAGGTCGCCTATTTCCGCGATGGCGATACGCTCGAGATCCGCTCGCTCGCGAATCCTCAAATTGCCACGACCGTCCACTGCGCTTACGGTACCATCGCCTGGGGTCCCGACGAGCAGCGCATTCTCCTCAAGCGCGGACCCGAAAAGGATGCAGGAGACGTTGTCTGGCTTTCCATTCCCAGCGGCGATCTCACGCCGATTCTCTATGACAACATCTACGGCGGCTTTACTGTCTCGGCGCTCACGCACACGATCGCCGTCATAGAGCCAGGGACAGACCATCTCCTTGTCTTTCCGCTGCACTGACGCTCGTTTGCTTTAATTTTGCGGTTCTTGAGCGAAACGCCGGAAGAAGCTTGCCGGCTCCCACGCTGGCCGCGCCGCATCGTCTGCGACGCGGTCCGCCAGCAGATATAGCAAGTGGCAGAACTTCCCCGCCGCTTCCTGGTCCACCTTCTGGTTCGTATCGTCGGAGGGCTGATGATAATGCGTGTGAACCCAATCGTTGAAAATCTTCTCTTGTGGTGAGCCTTTTGCGTATCCGAACTTGAACGCCAGCGCCGGAATTCCTCTCTGAATGAAACTGTATTGATCGCTGCGAATGAACCGGTTGGCCTCCGGCTGTTCGTCCTCAATCACATCCACGCCATCTTCTTTGCCCGCCGCGCGAATATCGTCGCCGAGCGTGGATTCATCGAGCCCTTGCACCTGAAGATACTGCAGCGGGAAAAGAGGCAAAAACATATCCATATTGATGTCTGCCACAATGTCTTTTGCTGGCATAGTGGGATGATTCGCGAAATACCACGAGCCCAGTTCGCCTTCTTCTTCGCCGCAGACAGCGAGGAACAGGATCGACCGCTTCGGCTTCGTGCCCGATTCCTTGAAATCGTTCGCGATTTGGATCAGCGCGGCGACGCCAGCGGCGTTGTCCATCGCGCCGTTGTAAATGTCATCACCATTCACCGGTGCGCCCACGCCCAAATGGTCCAAATGCGCGCTCACGATGACGTATTCTTTTTTCAACACGGGATCGGAACCCTGCAACACGCCTGCCACGTTCGGCGACTCGACCGGCTTCTTGATCAGCGCGATTGTGGCTCGAATCTCTCCCTGCAACGGAAACTTTGGCAGCGGCTGGTGCGCTTTCGCCAGCTCCAAAATTTCCGCCATCGCGTGGCCCGAACCCGCGAAAAACTCATCCGCGTCGTCCGGATTGATCGTCATTTCGATTTGTATGCCTTGATCGCGGCGAAGCTTCGCGTCCGCGAGCTCCAATGACACCACCTGCCTGTTTGCCGCGATTCGGTTCCATGCAATCTCCTGCTCCGCCGGATTTGGAATCACAGCAATCCCTATTGCGCCCGCAGCCTTCAGCGCCTTCCATCGCTCTCCGAGCGATTCTTCATGCGCACGCAACGGATCCTTGATGGTCGAGGGCCCGCCCGTTAGATACACGGCGATTTTCCCTTTCAAGTCCAGCCCCTCAAGGTCGTCGTAATTCGCTTCCGGCACTTTCATCCCGTATCCGACGAATACCATTCCAGCATTAAGCTCGGGGGCTGGGTCGCCTCCTGCCCGCAGAATCACCTGATTCCCCAGTGTAAATTGCGTTGGCGTCGAATCTCGAATCAACTCGACCGAGGAATGTCCTTCATCGATTTGCCTCGACTCGAACTGCACGGATTGGAAATATCCGACCGTCCCCGCGTCCTTGAGTCCCTCCGCATAGAATTTGTCCGCTACGTACCCAGCGGCATCCTGGTACTCCGCGCTTCCCGTTTCGCGGCCTTTCATATCATCGGACGCCAAATATTTCACATCGCTCCACCAGCGATTTCCTTCCGCTTTATCATCACTGGAGGTCCTCGCCGCCGTAGCGCCGAGCAGGCACACGGCTAACGTTAGAAACGCTGCAATCCATGAATAAGTCGAAACTCGCAGCAATCTATCTCTCATGCTATGGCCCTCAACGAAATCGTTTCGCATGTTCTTTCAGGATGCAAAGATCCATCACTACAAAAATTCCCGCCTCACGTGCACGTTTCGCCGCTTCTTCATTCACCACGCCTTCCTGCATCCAGACGCATTTTGCGCCAATCTTAATCGCACTTTCCACGACCTCCGGCACAAACTCCGGCCGCCGGAATACATCTACGATGTCGACTTTCTCCCGGATGTCTTCGAGCCGGCTCACAGCTCTCTCTCCGAGTACTTCCTTCTCATTCGGATTCACGGGAATAATCTTGTATCCCGCGCCCTGCATATATTCAGAGACGCCGTAGCTTGGCCGCATTTTCTGCGAGGAAAGCCCGACGACGGCAATCGTCCGGCTCGTTTCCAGCAACTGCCCTATCTGGTCTTTCTTGGTCTCAGTCGGCATTCGCGCGCTTTTCTGTCACATCAATTCTCACGCTCTGAGCAGCAAAGCGAAATCCTATCCTGTGCCGCGCTCTGCGGGTGCGCGCACATCGCTCAAGACGCGCAGGAACTTTTCGTTCTCTTCTTCCGTCCCGACGCTCACGCGAACGGCGTTCGGAAATCCCATCCATGCCATTGGCCTCACAATCACCCCCAGCTTGAGCATCTCTTGCGCCAGCGCATCGCCATCGCCGCCGACTTCCACGAGAATGAAATTCGCCACGGACGGCACGAACTTCACTCCGAGCGCGCGCATCCCGCTCTCCAGTTGCGTCAGTCCTTGCCGGTTCGCCTCGAGCGACTTCCTCACGTGCTCCGCATCGTCGAGCGCCGCCAGCGCCGCGGCTTGCGCCACTCCCGACACCGGAAACGGCAAACGTATCTTATCGATTTCGTGCAAGAGCGCCGTGGGACCGATCCCATACCCAACGCGCAAACCTGCCAGCCCGTACACCTTGGAAAACGTTCTCAGCACCAGAATATTCCTGCCGGCACGCACCACATCCAACGACCGCGAATAATTCGGCATCGAAACGTATTCGTAATATGCCTCGTCCAGCACCACCAGAATTCCCTCGGGCACCTGCGCGAAAAATTCCTCGAACGCATTCGCGTTGAACACCGTCCCCGTCGGATTATTCGGATTCGCAACGTAAATCACTTTCGTTTCTGGCTCGATGGCGCGCAGAATCGCATTCAGATCGAATCCATATTCTCTCAGCGGCACGAGAATGAGCTTCGCTCCCATCTTTTCGATCGCGATATAATAGAGCGGAAACGATCCTTCCGACGTCACCGCGCTTTCGCCGGGCCCCAGCAGCGCCGACGCTGCCAGATGAATCAAATCCGTCGAGCCGCTTCCGATGATGATGTTCTCCTGCGGCACGTCCAGGCGCTTCGCCAGCGCCTCGCGCAAGTAGTAGCTTCCGCCGTCGGGATACCGATGCGCCTCGCTGAACGCCTTCTTCGCCGCCGCGACGCCCATCGGCGACGGCCCCAGCGGATTCTCATTCGACGCGAGCTTCACCGCGCGCATTCCCAATTCGCGCTCGACTTCCTCGATCGGTTTGCCGGGAATGTAAGGATCAATTTCTCGGATGTACTGCGGTATGCCGTTGTGCGGGGCGTTTTTCATTTCAAATGTTAGCGTCTCGGAAATCGTTCTTTTGCCGGCTCGCTTCGCTTTCGCGCGTAAAAACTCCGCGGTTTGACCCTCACCGCGCCACGTCGCGCACCCTCGGTTCCCTTTGGTGCCTCCGCGTGGCGCTCCGCTCTGGCCAGCGCGCGCTCGAGCTCGCTCACTTCTTCGTTCGTCAAATGCCTGTATTGCCCGGGCGCGAGCGGCCCCATTTCCAGATATCCAATGGCCACGCGCTTCATCTTATCGACCGGATGCCCGCTTGCCATCAGCGCCTGCCGGAATTGGTCTTTCGTCGCCCCTGAAAGCGTCACCTGCCACCATCCGCCCGCCAATCCTTTTGCGCGCTCCATTTTCGCATGCCCTGCTCGCTCCGCATCGCGAATCTCGGATTCGCTTGGCATGCCGGAAGTCTTGCAGAGATAAATCTGTGGCAGCGCATGCGCACGCATCGCGCGATTCGCCAGCTCGCCGTCATTCGTCAGCAGCAGCAATCCCGACGCGTGATATTCCAGCCTCCCGACAGGGAAAACTCGTCCCGGCACTCCGCGCACAAAATCCGCAATCGTTCGCCGGCCTTCCGGATCGCGCATCGTCGCCACCACACCATCTGGCTTGTTCAGCGCGATATAGACTTTCGTTCCTGTCAGTCGCAGCAGTTTGCCTGCAACGCGAATGTGATCCCTCGCCGCGTCCGCTTTCGTGCCCAGTTCGGTCACCACGCGCCCATTCACGGCCACTTGTCCCGACGAAATCAGCGCTTCCGCATTTCGTCGCGAAGCGATTCCCGCCCGCGCAATAATTTTCTGCAGTCGCTCTTCCATGGAATTTCGTTCATCCGATTCGTGGAGATACCTTACGCGCCTGCTGCCTTGCTTTGACCTTCGCTATCCAGCAAGTCTTGCTCCGTAGATAAATTTTCCTGTGGCGCAATCTGTGTCGCACTGCCTTCCGCGGTACCAACTTCGGTTATCGATTTCACAGATGCCGCCATCTCTTCGCCGTCGCTCTGAACCGCTTCCTCCGGCTCCGTCGGCGCAATTCCTTCGTCCGCGCCCAGCGCTGCCTGCGCCAGTTGCTCAAATTCCTTCAGGCTCGGCAGCTCATCCAAATCCGCGAGTCCAAAGCGCATCAGGAAATCCTTCGACGTGCGGTACAGAATCGGCCGCCCCACCGCATCCTTGCGTCCCGCCGTTGTAATCAGCCGGCGTTCGAGCAGCGTTTTCACCACGCCGCCGCAATTCACGCCGCGAATTTCGTTGATTTCCGGCAGCGTAGCCGGCTGCTTGTACGCGATCACCGAAAGCGTTTCAAGCGCGGGAATCGTCAATCGCAGCGGCGGCCGCAGTCCCTTGATAAACCTCCGCACCGCATCGTGATGCTGCGCTTTCGTATACATCTTCCAGCCGCCCGCCACTTTGCGAATCTCGATGCCACGCTCATCCGCGGCGTACGACGCGACGAGCCTGTCCAGCGCCGCGCGTACTTCCGCCTTCTCTCCGCCTATCGCCGCGACAATTTGCTCCAGCGTCGCCGGCTCGTCCGCCGCGTAGATAATCGCTTCCAACGCGCTTTGCAGTTCCTGTTCGGTCATGACTGATTCGCCTTCAGGGGGTCGGAGCCTGCCTGCGCAGGCAGGCTTAAGCTCCGACAAAACAGCGCCCCTAGGTTATTTTCCTTTCGCGCGCTTCATCCGCGCGATGTATTCGTTTCCCCAACCCAGAATTGTTCTCCACTTGGTATCTTTTTCACAAATACTCTTCGTCAATCTTTGCGATCGCCTCGCCGCCTTCGAACACCACATCGAACAACTTGTGCTTCCGCAGCATCACGTCGCCGAACATTTTCTCCTGCACCAGCGCCACCGCTTGCAGCCTCACCATTTCGAGTACCGCCAGCAGCGCCACAATCATCGCACGCCGCGACGGGCAAGCCTCGAAAAACTCCGTCAGCGACACTGCTTCGTCATTCGTCAGCAGCCGCGCGCGCAATTGCTCCATCATCTGCGCCACGGTCACGACTTCATGCGTCAGCTCGACTTTTGCGACTTCCCGCCGCCGTTCGAGCACCTGCTGAAACACTTTCACCAGGTCCACGAGCGAAACAACCAGTTCGCCTTCCGTCTCCTCGCCTTCGTAAAGCGAAAGATCCGGATGCGACCACACATGCGCCTCGAGCTGCTGCTTTTCGTAAAGCATCTGCGCCGCATTCTTGAATTTCTCGTGCTCCAGCAGACGATGAACCAATTCCTCGCGCGGGTCGCCCTGCTCCTCCGGCGGCGCCAGCGGATCCACAGGCAGGAGCATCTTCGACTTGATATGAATCAGAGTCGCCGCCATGTAAAGAAAATCCGCGGAAATATCCACATTCAGTTTTTCCAGCTGATGCAGGTAATCGAGATACTGCTTCGTGATTTTCGCGATGGGAATATTGTGGATGTCGATTTCCTGCTTGCGCACCAAATCCAGCAGCAAATCGAGCGGCCCTTCATAGACCGGCAACTGAATTCTGTAATCGGGTTGTGCGTTCGCCGCCATATTCTCTGTTCTCTGCTTTTGTAGGGGCGACCTTCAGGTCGCCCGCGGCTGCGCCAGCAGCCGGTGAATCCAATCTAATCCTTCTTGTTCATCCGCGCGCAACGCTCGCTTCCCTCGGCGGCGCGAATTTCTTCACCATCAGCGCAATCGCCAGCCCAATGCAAAAGAGCAGCGCCAGCACGCCGCTCACTCGCGACGCCACCGTCATCGCCGCCCGCGCGTGCGGCACGCGCGTCATCGGCAGCACCACGAAATTCATGATGATGTAAACCACACCGCCGTACACAATGCCGCAAATCGTCGCCTGCCGCGTCAAAATTTTCAGCCTGCGACTCAAAAGATAAAACACCACCGTCCAGGTCATCGCAATCGTGTAATGAATCGCCACTCCCAGCGCCACCGACGCCCCGCCCATCGTGAACGACCTGCCGTCGATCAGTCCGCTCGCGATATATTGAAAAATCTGATGCGGCGTGATGTGCCGGAACGCATTGAAGATAATGTTCTCCGAAATATCCAGCGTCCCCGCGACGAGTCCAATCCACACAACCGTCCAGACACCGTGCGCTTTTGGCGTATTGTTTATCACTCGTCACCGCCTTTGCGCGTTGCTTGCTCGTCACTCGTCACTTGGCACTCACCTGCCCTGAGTGTATTGGCGAAGGGGCGCTGCATCTCATCCCGCGCCTTCCCAATCGAAAACCGGCTTCCGAACTCGCTCCATCCCCTGCTCGTCAGCAACCGCGACCGGCCAACCCGCAACACATTTCAAAAATCCTTCCTATTGCGCGCCTTATCTGCGCAAGGTATTCAGCTCGTGCCCTTCACTTCCCTTGCGTCACTGGCGAAGCGGCAGGTCTGCCCGCCCCTTCCCAGTTGAACACTGCCTTGCGCACGCGTTCCATTGTTCCTTCCGCCACTTTCTTCGCCCGTTGCGAACCATCCTCGAGGACTTGCCACACTTCCCGCGGGTTCTTTTCGTATTTCGCGCGCCGCGCCTGAATCGGTTCGATCCATTTCACCAGCGCGTCTGCCATCAGCTTCTTGCAATCGACGCAGCCGATCGCCGCCGTGCGGCATTCGCGGTCCACGCGCTCGATGCGCGCGCAATCCTCTGCCGATTTTTTCTCTGGAAACAAATTGTGATACGCAAACACAGGGCAAACTTCCGGCCGTCCCGGATCCGTTCGCCGCACGCGCTGCGGGTCCGTCATCATATTGCGCGTCTTCGCGCGAATTTCCTCCGGCGTGTCGGTGAGCCAAATCGCGTTGCCATAACTCTTCGCCATCCGCCGCCCATCCGTCCCCGGCACTCTCGGCGTCTCCGTCAAAATCACATCCGGCTCCTGCAACGGTTCT
The DNA here is from genome assembly GCA_030037355.1 of Candidatus Acidiferrales bacterium. Taxonomy (GTDB): domain Bacteria; phylum Acidobacteriota; class Terriglobia; order Acidiferrales; family UBA7541; genus DAHUXN01. The sequence continues at coordinate 14,900 of JASHRL010000231.1, forward strand.
GTTACGCGCACAAACTTCTTCTCAGATCCCAACGAATCTACGAAGTTTCGGATTCCAATCTTGGCCGCGTGGTCGCGTATGTGAGTAAGAAAACTGCTTCGTGCCTCGAGTCGAACGTCGGGAAGCTCGGCAATGTTTTGCAGATACCGATTATGCGCCTCGCGGTCCACCTTCCCGAGAATCGCGTAGAAATCAGAGACGTTTTGAGGCAAGAAGATGTCGCTATCCACATCGAGGCCAAACATCACGTTAAATCTCCGCACAATCTCTCTTGTCATCTCAATATGCGGCGCCTGATCCTCCCCCACCGGCACGAGCAGCTTCTGCCCCGATTCCCCGTACATCACAATGTCCGCGCTTTGCAGCAGCGGATAACCCAGAAATCCATACGTCCCCAAATCCTTGTCGCGCAAATTCTCGATTTGTTCTTTATACGTCGGCACGCGCTCGAGCCACGAAAGCGGCGTAATCATCGAGAGCAGCAGGTGCAGCTCCGCATGCTCCGGCACGCTCGACTGAATGAAAATCGTGGCCTTCTTCGGATCGAGCCCCACCGACAGCCAGTCCGTCGCCACTTCCAGCGTGTTCGTCGCCACCTGCGAACTATCCGCGTAATGCGTCGTCAGCGCGTGCCAGTCCGCGACGAAATAGAAGCAGTCATACTCATCCTGCATCTTCAGCCAATTCGATAGCGCGCCGAAGTAATGCCCGATGTGCAGCCGCCCCGTCGGCCGCATCCCGCTCAGCACCCTCGCCCTACGCGCGCTTTTGTCTTCGCTTTTCACTCGCTCGCCCTGAGAGAATTTGAAGAGTTACCCGTCATGCTAGACCATTGATCGCGGTAACTCGATACACGTGCGTCCAAACAATCGCGTCCAGCCACAAAGCACCGCGATCTGTCATAAAACCCCGCCAGCCCATATGCATTGGCGTGTGCCTCGCGAGTACATTTTTCTTCAGTTCAGGCGTAAACACTTGCGCGTAACGACGCAGTAGCTCGGCCCGGTTTTCCATTAAGTGGTCCTCGCCGTCTATAACCACTCGGAGAGGATAGCTGCACAACGAAGCGACTGCTGCGCGGTCATCAGCCCCAACGGCACGCTTCAGTGCGTCGAAAAAACTGTCAGCGCCTCTCTCATACTGGCGGTCGGGAACACGCTCCAACAACTTGATATCGTGTGGAGGGGAGATCGCCTCAATCGACGGTTCACTGTCCTTATCAGATTGGGCTATGATAATTTGGCCGTCCGCTATCCTTGAGGTTGAATCCGGGTAGGACGTCAACTGGCATCCGCTTGGGCGGAAAAGGATGGATCGCAGACCCGAATCGAAAATGAGATCGAACTTGTCAATAAAGGCCGTATCATCAGGTATCAGAAAATCCCGTCCGTCTCGTTCAACTTCGATCGGATACAAGGCTACCCATTTTGATACGAGCTCGCGTTTATCATCCTGCACGGCTGCTCTCAACCCTGCGCAGAAATGTGCCGCAGTCGCCTGACTGATATCAACGGGAGCGTCAACGTCTTGCGATTTCGCTTGAGCAGTACCCCCACAAAAAACCAACAGCCCGACAAGGTAAGCTCGAAGCTGGCGTTTCCAGCGCATCCCGCTCAGCAGCCTCACTCGTTTTTCACTAGCCACTAGTCACTCGCCACTAGCCACTTGTTTTCAAAAGCTCTCGCGCAATCACCGTGCGCTGCATCTCGCTGGTTCCTTCATAAATCGTCAGCACACGCGCATCCCTGTAATACCGCTCCACGTCGCTCTCGCGCGAAAATCCCTGGCTGCCGTGAATCTGCACAGCCTTCGCGCAAACGCGATTCGCCATCTCGCTCGCGTACAATTTCGCACGCGCCGCCTGCGCGCCGCGCCTCATTGGCGCAATCGCCGCGCCCTGATCCCGCATCCATGCCGCGTAGTAAAGCAGCCCGCGCGCCGCTTCGATTTCCGTCTGCATGTCCGCCAGCATCCACTGAATGGCCTGAAATTCGCTGATCGTCTTGCCGAATGCCCGCCGCTGCTTCGCGTACTTCACCGACGCTTCCAGCGCCGCCTGCGCCAATCCCACCGACTGCGCCGCGATGCCCACGCGCCCGCCGTCGAGCGCCTCGAACGCGATCTTCAGCCCCTGCCCTTCCTCGCCGATGCGATTTTCCGCCGGCACGCGGCAATCCGTCAGCGACAGTTCCGCCGATTTCGATAGCCGCAGTCCCATTTTATCTTCGTACCGCGCCACGCGAAACCCGGGAAACGTTGGCTCGACGAGAAATGCCGTCACGCCTTTCGATCCGGCATTGGGGTCCGCTTGCCCTGACGAAGGAAGGGTCTTCGCGAACACAACATAAACTCCCGTCTGCCCGCCGCTCGAAACCCACGTCTTCGTCCCGTTCAACACATAAAAATCGCCGTCGCGCACCGCGCGCGCCTGAATCCCCGCCGCATCCGAGCCCGCCTGCGGTTCCGTCAGGCAAAACGAGCCGAGAATCTCCCCGCTCGCCAGTCGCCTCAAATATTTTTTCTTCTGTGTCTCGCTCCCGTGGTTTCCGAGCGGCGCGGCCACCACCGAATTCGTCACGCTCAGCGTCACCGCCGTCGACGCGCACACGCGCGCCACTTCTTCCAGCATCACCACGTAGCTGACCGTGTCCATCCCTGCGCCGCCCCACTCCTCGGGGATGAGCATCCCGCAGCAGCCCAGCTCGCCCAGTTTGCGCAGCTCCGCCGCGGGAAATTTCTCCTCGCGTTCGTAGGCGCGCAGCACAGGACGCATCTCCGTCTCCATGAACTGCCGCACCGTGTCGCGCAGCACCTTCTGTTCCGAGTTGAGCGAAAAATCCATCCGGCAGGTGTAAACCCGATGCTAGCACAGCATCAATGATTGGCAAGGAGGCAACTTGAAACCTATTGAGTTATTTTCTTTTGCGGCAGGTTTGTTGTTGGTGGCCCAGCGAGTTTGTCAATGAACTCATCAAGGGACTTGAGTCGCTTTGGTCCGACAAGCCCGTAATCGTCAACAGCCCACCTCGTACCTCCGATATCGATTGAGGTATGTGTCCCCGGCAAATCCGTCCACGAAACGGAATACTTTCTGCAGAGGGAGAAGAAATCCTTCCTGTAGAACATCTTTGTCAATCGCCGCACACGGTCCAGTGGAATCGTGTAAGACAACGGACCCATATGTTGCACATTAACGATGCCAACATACTTCACGCCTCCGTCGCCTGAAATATCAATCGTGTATCCCGGGCATGCGCCCATGCACGTGAATCGCTCGAACGTTATTCGCACACCTACCATGTCCACCGGGAAAGGAGGGGTAGAGGCAACAGATGGGCAATCTGACTCTGGCGGTGGTGGTTTCAAGACAACGTTGAGACTCACCGATTTCCCGGCGCGGAGGTTTATTGTCCGTTCTTGTTCCACGAAGTACGCCTTCGTGACGTCCAAAATGTAATTGCCCGGTACGACGCCGTTTATCGCATACCGACCGTCCTGGTCCGACCACACGCCCTTTACCTTGTTTCCTTTAGAGTCCTTTATCCAAACCACAGCTGAAATTCCGTGTCGCGGACTACGTGGGAATTGAATGAAGATCCGTCCTTTGATCGACCCTGCAGGAGCCTGTGCTCTAACCCGCGTCGACGTTCCCGCGCAGGCAAGCCACGCCAGAAAAAGCGCTGGGTACAAGTTGCGACGACTAAGCATGGGAAGCCTGAATGGATGCTACCACAGCCTCCTCGCATCGCCAGTCTTCTGATTTATCGCGTAATGCATCGCGAAGTGATCGCACTCGTAAATATCCCGCCCGCATCGTTGATGGGTAGGGCGCTCTCTGCTACTATCTGCGCAAAATATCGGAGATAGAGATTTGCGAATTCGCACGCGGGGCTCTGCCATATTCTTTGTCGGGATTTTTCCCGCTGTCTTCCTTTGCGTAATGTTTTCTTGCCTTTGTGCCTGGGCCCAACAACAAAACGCAGCCGACACGCAAACTCAACCTTCGCCTTTTCGGCTCATTAATTCTGTCTCCGGAAGCAAAGAGGTCACGAAGAATGCTGTGGAAACGATCGAGGACCCCCGTACGGTCTTCCACGTCCCCGAGGACACCAAGATTGTAGTGGTTTTCCAGATTGAAGGTCCCACCGGCGCACATCATCTTCAGGGAAGTTGGAGAAATCCTCAGGGAAACGTTGTATCCGTCGGCGATGTCGACATGCAGACCTACACACCAAAATTTTTCTGCTATTTCAGCCTCACGCTTCCCGACTCTGTTACGCCCGGCCTCTGGGCCCTTGAACTTCAAGTCGATGGCCATCCTTCTGGTGTTCACACCTTTGAGATCGTCTCGAAGCCGAAGCCTGCCCCGCCGCCTCCTCCTGCGCCGCCACCCAGCACGACCGACGTCTATCAGCGTGTCGTCGCTTCGAGTGTATTCATCGGCAATTTCGATTCAGATGGAGCGCTTCTCAGGCAAGGCTCAGGATTTTTCATGGGCCAGAACCTCTTGCTCACGGCATTTCAGGTGATCGACGGCGCCAGTTCATTGCAAATTGATTTTCCAGATGGCTCGCGTACGACCGTAAATCAGGTGCTCACTTGGAATCGTCGGCAGGATTGGGCTGTTCTGAAGGTAGAAGCTCCCAAGTCGCCACCACTGGAAAGAGCAAAGGCAGGCTCGTGGAAAGTCGGCGACGTTTGCTACCTTCTCGGCGCTCCAAATGAGTCCAGCCGAACAATTCAAAACGTCGGAATCACGGGATTTCAGGACTCTGCGGAAACTGGCGAACGCCTGAGTTTATCGTGGACGGGAAGCCGTCTGACCATCGGCTCTCCCTTGCTTGACGACTACGGCCGGGTGATCGGCGTCTTGGGAGGCAGTCTCGTGCCGGGCGTTGAGAGCGTTTTCCGCGCAGGGGCAGGCCATTTATGGACGCCGGCCTCGCTCTAGAGAACTCCGCCGCTCCCTTAGTCGTCCCAATCTCCATGATCCCCGAGCAGTCGAACTCGTCACAACCGGTAATGCTTAGTGCCCTGGTTTCACAAGGCATTTTCATTAAACCTTTATCGGCCGACACCCAGGTGCTTTCCGGCGTTCTATGCAAAAGTTACCGAAAGCTTGGCGAAACAACTCTCCTCCCCTCCGATCAGTCGCTCAATTTCTCCCGCTCCCACGATTCGCTCGCGGTTGTTATTACATGGACTCCCGATAAGAAAACGAAATCAACCATGCAATTCCAAATCTATGACCTCGACAACCATTTGCTTGCCAGCTCTCCTCCCGCAAAAATCGACTTACAATCTCGTGCGACAACTTATTCCGCAGCGAAATTTTCTCTTTCTTCGTTCAAACCAGGAATCTACCGAATGGATCTTCTACTTGGAGATCTTCCACAGTGGCGCGGCTTTTTCCGTGTGCAAGAATAGCCCATGCTTGGCCAAGGCCGACGCTTCCGTCTAACACGGCATCGTCAGATCACGGAGAGCACTTTCAAGGAAAATAAATCATCCCCGGCGCCAGCGCTGCTGGGGATCAGCGCCAGCGCCAGAAATTTTCTGCTTCTCCATCGTTTCAGACGCCTAACCCTAACTGCAATCAGTGTCCGCCGTCCCAGCCATGGCCGTTGCCATTGCTGAAGTCGAATAGCTCGAAGAGATCGCTGATCGCGGGACCATTCACAGGAACATACGGATTGCCCGGTTCCGCAATCGGATTCGGGAAATTGTCGCGGCTGCGGTAACTGACCGGCGGCAAATTCCAGTTTCTCTCAATGAACTTCAGAATGGAGACGTGATCCGAGTAGTTGTGCGCGATACGTCCGCCTTGTGAGTACGCCGATACAACGATTAAGGGAATCCGCGTTCCGTCACCGAAGAAATCAAGGGGCTGAACGTATCCCGAGTCGTAGTAACCGCCGCCTTCGTCAAAGGTGATGAAGATCGCCGTGTCTTGCCAATACGGCGATGCCTGCACCATGGTCACGATCTTCTGGACAAAGCCCTCGAAGAGATCGAGCTTCGACGACGATGGGTGGCCGTCGACGAAGGCACTGGGCTTGACGAACGAAACCGCCGGGAGTGTGCCATTGGCGATGTCCGAGTACAGCCCACCCGAGCCCGTGATATCGTCGATGTGAGCTGTGCGTACGGCAGCATTGTTCATGATGGACGTGTCATACGCAAATGGATTGCAGATGGTGCAATACTCGTCGGCGGCGGTTATTTTAGCGGTACCGAGTTCATTTTCCGAACCCACCGCTCCGTAATTGATTTGATATGGATCCGACACGTAGTTGTTCCACTGATCGCCGTAGTACTTCCACGAAATGTTGTGTGCGATCATCACGTCTCCGATGCTGGGCACAGACGACGGTGGAACCGTAAAGACAGTGTTGTACGGGCTTGAATCGGTAAACGCGTCATTGCCGTTACCGAACCAGCCCGGGTTGTAATTGTTCAGCAGGTAGTAGTGACCAGCTTGGCAGTGCGGGTCGACCGGCTTCGGCAGCGACTGGAGATACTTCACGATCGTGGAAACGCCCGGTTGTATGTCATCGGCGCAATCGCTATAGGAGCCGCCGCCATACGGACTTGCACCCGGCGAACCTGAACCATAGCCGTCTTGCGTGTACCAATTGTTCGTTCCGCCCATCGGGTTGGGGTTCTCTATTTCGTCCAAGACGGTGGGAATTCCGGCTGGTGTGGTTCCGTTAGTGGCTTCGTCATGAGGAGGAACAGCCGGGTGACCATTGCCGTCGCTGAACCAGATCATATCGCCGTGTCCCAGCATGATGTGATTGGCGCCCGTGCCACCGTCTACAGACTGGTGGAAGTTGTCGCTCATCGCATACGTATCTGCCAGACTCTTGAAGTACGGAACATCGCCCTCTTGAACATTGTAGAAGCCCATGGCTGTCGAGCCTTCGCCGGTGGTCACATCGCCCACTGCGTACTCTGTGCTGAAGTTTGTCGGTTGCGGCTGTCCATTGAGCTGAGTCGCTGAGCCTGCTCCAGCCGTCACTTCGACCCAAGGGAACAGCCTCGCATCACAACCTGATGGGTTCTGCCACGTGGCATTCTCAACGCTGCAATCCAGTTGTTGCCACATCTGATAGAAACGATGTACGGGACTCGCGGCGTATGAGTTGTATGTAAGCGTTGTGCCGTTCGTCAATTGGAACGGCCCTGCCGGCAACGAATTGACATTCGTAATGCGGGCGTCGGGCGTCTTGGAGGTCAGGCCGGTGCCGCCGGACACAAGGTCAGGAAGGTAGCTGGTTGGTAGACCCTGCTCGGTTGCCGCAGCAAGCGCCAAGCTGTCGCCCGGAATGTATGAGTCGAACGCGCCGCCTACAAGCGGAGCGGGAAGAACCTGACCGGGGAAAGAAACCTTGGGTGGGCTCAGAAGGAAGGCATCCGGAGCCTGATCAACGGCGGCCTTTTGCTCTACCTTATAGAAATTTGGACCGGGAGTTCCGTCGGCGTTGACGATTCCCTCGGAGAGCAGGTTCCAGACCGATTGCCCGTGTTTGGGCACGTAAGTGGCGAAGACATGATCAAAACTGCGGTTCTCGCCGATGATGACAATCACGTGCTTGATTGGCGTGACCGTATCGTTGTCGTGTAATCCTGGTAGCGGAGCGGCGCCGGCTAAAGACGCGCCCACCGCAAACTGAAACAGCGCCAGAGCCGCGAGCGCAGCGCGCAAACCATTCCATGCGTCTGATGCGAACCTCTTAAGCAACATTTCGCCTCCTTGTTTTATCGTGGCTTACACCCAGCGAGGCGATAGATAATCGTCTTGCATTGCAACGTGATGTTTTCATGGTGAACAGAAAAACAAATTCGTGGACGCGGTGTGCCGAATTCAACTGAACGCAGTGCGGAAATGTTTGGAGTTAGCGCAGCAATGCAGTTGAGACGGTTAACGAACGATGAATGCAAACAGCCGGAATTAACTTAATGGCGCGCGCTGAGGCTATCAGTTCGTGGCGTTTCAGCGGCGCTCTTGTCACGCTTCGCGGTCTTTGGTTTATCTGCAGGTTCGACGCGAATCATGCCCATCATTCCTTTGTCTTCGTGCTCGAGAATGTGACAGTGGTATACAAAATCCCCGACGATATTCGGGTCCCGAAAATCCAGACGTATCCTCACCGACGGATATGCCAGTGCTTTGCCGTCGTAATACGGGACGTTCACCGTGTCGCGTAGGAACGGCTCATTGACCCTAACGCCCATGTAATCGAGGAGCATGAAATGTAGTTGATGGATGTGAAAGGCGTGCAATTCGCTCGACCGGTTCTCTATGATCCAATCCTCTACCGTACCCTGTTTCGCGATGATGTTGGGCACACCGGATTTGGGACTGAACGGCTCGGGCTTTTGGCCTTCCACAGTAATATAAAACTCTACGGCGCTAGTGGGATCATTTGGATCCAGCAGTTTTTCAGAGAAATACAGTCTCCTCGTGCGGACAGGGGTAACGCTTCCTAGCCAAGCCAGAGTTGGAGGGGCCAGCGGTTTCGGCGAGGCTGCAAGCCGGGAGGTCGGCTCCGGAGCGTTATCTGAGGCGGTAATTGTCGCAAGGGCTCGATTGGGATCGTTTTCGCCGCCGGGTCCCGTGTCCACGGTCCGCGTTACCAGGAGTCCCGTCTCGCCAGCAGGCGGTCCGGTGACAATAAACTCCATCCGCGCACCCGGTGGTATTCCAAGATGCGTCTGCCAGTCGACGAAATCGGTCGGCATTCCCTTGGCGGTGTTCAGCGGAACGCCATCTAGGGCAACAAGACCTAGAGGCTGGGGCGCGCGGTTGTACAAAACCTCCAAATTAAGATACGTAATCGCCGATGCGTTCAACACCCGCCATAGTTGGCGTTCGCCCGGCCTTATTTCGATCTTCGCCGGCGGATAGTCCGGGTAGGGCACGGGAACAAAATTGATCGAGATATCCTTTGCCGGCTTCCCAAAGCCGGTCCCCGTATTCGCTGCGTCCCCGTCGCGATCATAAAATTGCCGCGGCATCACAGGTTCCGATGCCGCAGGGGGAGCGTTTGGGTTCACCAAATCTTGATCGCGAATGACAAATACCCGCTCGGGCAGGCCAGCGACTACTTTATCTGCACGCTCGATTCCTTCGACAATGATCGCTCCCGATGCTCCTCCCAACACGTCCATCCTTGTGAATCCATGAATGTGTGGATGGTACCAATACAACCCCGGCGGCTCGTTCTCTGGGACACGAAATCGGTACTCAAACGGCGGGTCGCCCGCTTGGATCGATGTCTTGAGCACGTCGTCCGCATGACATGTTGGAGGTATCGTCATGCCATGAAAATGGAGATTCGTAGATGTCACGGTCATCAATCCGCTCGTGCAAGGGTCGGCATGTTTTCCGCCAGCGGTCTCCACCTGGTGGACATGCTGCGAGTTTTTGTGCAGCGGGTCGGTCAAGTCATTCTTCAAACGAAGAATGAGCAAATCACCCGGATTCAGTCGCAGCGTGGGCGACTCGGCGCCGTTGTCGTCGACATAACAATAGCGGACTGAGCCGTCGGCCTCCATCTGGTCGCGGAATGTAAGGTCGACTGTTAGGACGCCATTCTTGCTCCGCAGGTCTTCCGGGCTTGTAACAACGCTTCCAGCCGGCGGCCGCGGACAACTACTCGAGGGAACATTTTGCGCATGAACACACGCCCAGCCGCCAGAAAAAAAGAAAACCAAAATCACCAAATGAGAAGAAAAGAATGCCTTCAACCTGGCCTTGTTTACAGACTTCATTCACCCACGCTTCTGAACTAGCGCTCAAACTCTCACTGCCAGCGTATCCCTGGAATTGTGACTGCTTTATGAACGACTCTTGAATTCTGGCTGCAACCCTGTCTTCATGCGTACTCACGGTAAGGTTCTTGCGAAGCAAGTTTTGCAAAACGTAAAACCCGAATTTAGTGGATTCACTCACATCTTTGTAAGTTCGCGGAGCCTTCTTGTCTGTGCCCGGCTCACCGGCACTTCGCTTGCGCGTTTGTCATCCATTTTCAGCATGTAGCTCGATTTGAACCACGGCACGACTTCCTTGATATGGTCGATATTCACCAGATACGACCGATGCGCGCGCCAGAACCGCTCCGAGTCCAGCGACGCCTGCAACTCTTCAATCGTTCGGTAATTCGACACGCCTTCTGAGTCGCGCGTAAAAATCGTGATCGCGCCGTCCTGTATCGACGCATAAACCAGCTGATCCGCATCCACCAGAAACATTTTCTGCTGCGATTTCAGCAGCAGCTTCACGGGCTTCGCGCTGGCGACCGCTTTCGGCGCGCCCAGATTCTCGATCAGCGTCTCCAGCCTTTCCACCGGCGACGCATTCGCCTCCACCATCTTCTTCGCGCGCTGCACCGCCTTCGCCACGCGCCCTTTGTCGAACGGCTTCAGCACGTAATCCACGGCGTTCACTTCAAACGCCTGCACTGCGTATTCATCGAACGCCGTCGCGAAAACGATCTGCGGCGACTTGATCTTTTTCTCCACCAGCCGCTTGATCACGCCAAATCCATCGAGCCCCGGCATTTGCACGTCCAGAAAAACGAGATCCGGCGCGTGCTCCTTGATCAAGTTCACCGCGTCCAGCCCGTTTTTCCCCTGCGCGACGATATTGATCTCCGGAAACGCCTTCAGCAGGTACGCGAGCTCCTCCCGCGCCGGCCGTTCGTCATCGACAATGATCGTGTTTATCGGCATCCTTCGCTCGCCCCGCGCGACTCGCGCTCAGTATACGCAACGCTTCTCTCGCTGACAATTCGCTCGACCACGTTTCTTGCGCTCCGCCGCGCAATTTTCGCATCTCCGCTTCCGCCGTGCGCCTCGTTCAAAGCGCCTCACGCGAAGCGTGGGCTATATCAACATCGCCTCAGCGCCGTCTGGTCCACGCGTGCAGATCACGCATATATGTACCGCTCACATTTGGTCTTGTCATTCCGAGCTTGCCCAACAGGGCGGGCGCGGATGCGACGAGCATCCGACGAACCTGCTCGCCTAGGCGAGCCTGCCTGCCGGAGGCAGGGAATCTGCCGTTGCCTTCGTATTTGTAGGGCCCGATTGGTTTTATCGGGCCGTTGCCGTTCGCAGAACGGCACAAGCATTTCGGCAGGCAGGGTCCGCCTCGCCCTGAGCGCATTTCGCATGCGTGCGACGCTCGCTTTGCCTTCGCTTTTTTCCAGCCTCTAGTCTCCAGCCTCTAGCTTCCAGAATCCTGCTATCATCCCTCCGTGCCCACTCGCGCAAAGATTCTTTCCAGTCGCACTGTCTTCCACGGCCCCGTCTTCGACGTCCGCCACGACCGCGTCCTCGAGCCCGGCGGCATTCGCGTGGAACGCGACGTCGTCGTCCACAACGGCTCCGTCGTCGTCCTTCCCGTTCTCGACGACGGCCACATCATTCTTGTGCGCCAGTATCGTCATTCCGTCGGCGGCTATCTCTGGGAACTCGTCGCCGGCCGCATGGAGCCGCGCGAATCTCCGCTCCCTGGCGCCAAGCGCGAACTTCTCGAGGAGACTGGCTACACCGCGCGACGCTGGCAGAAAATTCTCGACGTCTATCCCACTCCCGGCTTCGTCAGCGAACGCATGGTCGCCTTCGTCGCTCGCGGCCTTCGCGCGGGCGCTGCCCAGCCGGAAGACGATGAACGCATCATCGTCCGCGCTTTCTCGCCTCGCGAGCTCGATCGCTCGATTCGCTCCGGCAAGCTCCGCGACGCCAAATCCATCGCCGGAATTCTCTACTACCTCCGATTTTGCGTGAGAAAACGTTAGGAACGAAGTGCAAGGCACTGTGAAGTGGTTCAACAACGCGAAAGGCTTCGGTTTCATCGGCCGCGACGATGGCGGCCCTGACGTCTTTGTGCATCACACCGGCATCGCTGGCGACAAATTCAAAACCCTCCGCGAAGGTGACCGCGTCGAATTCGACATCGTCGCCGGTCCCGAAGGTCAGCAAGCCTCCAACGTCGTCAAACTCTCGTGAAGTAGTAGAATTGCGAACTAACATGAGCGATTTGGCCACGTTCATCGGCATCGACCTCGCGTGGAGCGCGAAGAAATTGTCGGGCATTGCCGTGCTGGAGGGCGGCCAGCAAGGCGCACGACTCATAGACGCATGTCTCAAATCATCAAACGAAGTACGCGCACATATCGAGCCCCATATAAGGAAGTCTACCGTTGTTGCCATCGACGCGCCGTTGATCATCAAAAACAAAATAGGGCAGCGGCCATGTGAATCCCTGATCAGCAAGCACTATTCCAAGCGACAGGCAGGGGCTTACCCGGCTAACCTTTCTTTGCATCCCGATAGCGTCGGCGTTCGCCTTGCCAATGATTTGGAAAACAAATTAGCGTTTAATCATGCTCCAGTTGTCTCTCAACGTCAGAACAGCCGCATAATGCTTGAGGTCTATCCGCATCCCGCTATCGTCGAGCTTTTCGAGTTGCGGCATATAATAAAATACAAGAAAGGAAAAGTTGCACTGAGACGATCGGGACAGCAGGAGCTCCAGTGCCGGATTGGCAAGTTACGCTCTTTCTCCCCACCTCTTAATGCCACCCCGATGCTCTCTGAGTGCTTAGGGATTGATGCTAATTCGCTGCGGGGCCCCGCTCTCAAGGATAACGAGGATAAGCTGGACGCGATCTTATGCGCCTACATTGCTTATTACTATTGGTTCTGGGGCAGCGAGCGCAATAGGCTATTCGGTGACATAGAACACGGCTACATCGTCGTTCCCTTCCTCCCGAGCAACGCTAGCCGATGATGGGATGTCTTCGTCGAGCCTTGCTAGACGTCCTCCGCTCCCCTTTTGACTAAGTTTCCCTTTATAATCCCTCCATGGAAAATCGCGATATTGCCCGCATCCTCCACGAGACCGCCCTGCTCCTCGAAATCGACGGCGCCATCATCGGCCGTTATCGCAGCTACGAAAAAGCTGCCGAACTTCTTTCGAGCATTCCCGAGCACGTCGAAGAACTCGCCAAAGATCGCGCCAAGCTCACTTCGCTCCCCGGCATCGGCGAAGGCATGGCCGGTCACATCGACGAAATCCTCGCCACCGGCGACTACAGCCTTCGCAAGAAGCTCCTGAAAAAATATCCCGCGACGATCCTCGATATCCTTTCGCTTCAGGGCATTGGCCCGAAAAAGGTCGCGCTGCTCTGGAAAAAGTTCAAGGCTGGTTCTGTCGAAGACGTCGCCAAGCTCGCGCGCGAAGGCAAGCTCCGCGACATTGCCGGCTTCGGCGAAAAAACCGAGGAGAACATTCTCAAAGCCGTCGAATTTTTCCAGCGCTCCAGTGGCCGTGTCCGTCTCGACGTCGCCACCAACACCGCCGCCGAAGTCGCCGAATATATCCGCAAGCTCGGCGGCAAAATCGAATCCGTCACGCCCGCCGGCTCGCTCCGCCGCGGCAAGGAAACCATCGGCGATCTCGATTTCCTCGTGATTCCCGCCGGCCGCCCCACGCAAAAAGCCATCGACGCCATCTTCGATCACATTTTGAAATTCCCTCCCATTCAGCAAGTTCTCGCGCACGGTGAAAATAAAATCAGCTTCTTGCTGACCAATGGAATGCAAGTTGACGTCCGCGCCATCGCGGAAGAAAGCCACGGCGCCGCGCTCCTTTATTTCACCGGTTCGAAGGAGCACAACGTCGCTCTCCGCGGCCGCGCCAACGCCATGGGCTACACGCTCAACGAATACGCCCTCAGCACGCTCAAAGGCGAGCGTCACGTTGCCAGCAAAACCGAAGCGGAAATCTACGCCAAGCTCAAGCTGCCTTACATCGAACCCGAGCTGCGCGAAAACACTGGCGAAATCGAAGCCGCCGAAAAGGGCGCGCTCCCCAAGCTCATCACTCTCGACGATATTCGCGGCGATCTGCAAATGCACACCACTGCTTCCGACGGCCACAATTCCATCGAGGAAATGGCCGAAGCCGCGCGCGATCTCGGCTACGAATACATCGCCCTAACCGATCATTCGAAAAGCGTCACTGTCGCCAACGGCCTCGACGAAAAGCGCACGCTCGCGCAAATCAAGAAAATCCGCGAAGCCGAAAAACGCGTCGGCGGCATTCGCCTTTTCGCCAGCAGCGAAGTGGACATTCTCAAGGACGGCTCACTCGATCTTCACGACGACGTCCTCGCCGAACTCGATATCGTTCTCGTTTCTATCCACTCCTATATGAATCTCGAACGCGCCGAAATGACCGATCGCATCCTCGCCGCCATTGAAAATCCCTATACGCAAATCCTCGCGCATCCCACTGGCCGCCTCATCCTCAAGCGCGAACCTTACGATTACGACATCGAAAAAGTCCTCGACGCCTGCCGCAAGCATGGCGTCGTCGTCGAATGCAACGCCGCTCCCGAGCGCCTCGATTTCCGCGACGCGAATCTTCGCCTCGCCAAGCAGCGCGGCGTCAAGGTCGTGATCTCCACCGACGCGCACTCCACCGCGCATTTCGATCTCATGAAATACGGCGTCCAGACCGCCCGCCGCGGCTGGCTTGAGGCTCACGACGTCGTGAATACCTTCCCGCTCAAGAAATTCCTCTCTGCCCTTCGTCCCAAGCCTGCCCGCTCCGGCGAGCACAGTACAGCCCGTAAAGCAACTGCGCGCTAACTTTGTATGGCGCGGCACGTCCAATCAGGGGAACTTTTCGGCCAAGCTGTGCGTATCTGAAGCCAATAGGAGGATCACCTAATGCGTCGTTTTTGTTTTGTCGCTTTCGCGCTGTCTGCGTTGGTTTTCGCAGCGATGGCCATCTCTCCGTCAGCCCATGCTGACGACTGGTCCAAGACCTACAAATTCTCTGGCCGCCCGAATCTCCGCGTCACCAGCAACGAGGGCCACGTTGACCTCTATTCCTCCGCCGACGGCCAAATCGACGCCCATATCACCACGCGTGGCTGGACCATCGGTGATCGCGGCGTCAAAATCACGGAGAGCCAGTCCGGCAACGACATCAATATCGACGTTCACGTCCCTACGATGCATTTTTCTTTCGGCTGGACCGATCGCTCCGTCCGCATCGAACTCCGCATTCCTCACGAAGCTGACTTCGATGTCGAAACCGGCGACGGCAGCGTCACCTCCCAGCCATTTCACGGCCAGCTCCGCATCTCCACCGGCGACGGCAACATCGACGCCAATGGCCTCAAGGGCGACTTGCGTCTCCATTCCGGCGATGGCCGCATCACCGCCAGCGATCTCGATGGCTCGCTTCGCGCCGATTCTGGCGATGGTCACATCGAAGTTCACGGCCGCTTCGATGTGCTCAGCCTCGAATCCGGCGACGGCGCTGTCGTTGCCGAAGCTGCTTCCGGCTCGAAAATTTCATCTGACTGGTCGCTTCACTCCGGCGACGGCAGCATCACTCTGCGCCTTCCCGATGGTCTGAACGCCGATCTCCACGCGCATACCGGCGACGGCCACATCGACCTTGATTTTCCAGTCACCGTTCAGGGTTCCATGTCGGGCTCGACCATTCGCGGCAAAATCGGCGCCGGCGGCCCGCCGCTGACGATTCGCACCGGTGACGGCTCGATTCACATCGAGAAAATGTAACCGTCGCATGATCAAAAAGTGAGTCACACGATTCACGATTTTCGGTTTTTCTGATTCGCAGGCGAGGAGGTTCTCATGCGTAAAGCGGCTCTGCTTTTCGGAATTCTCTGTTTCGTCGCGCTCGTCTCAGCCATTCGCCCCGCTGCCGCTGACGATTCGCAATCCGATCACGAATGGTCCAAGACTTGGACCATCTCGCCGTCCACCCAATTCCATCTCGTCGCCGACCGCGGCAGCATCCACATTACGCAAGGCGCCGCAAATTCCATTCGCGCTGTCGTCACCACGGAGGGCTGGCGCATCGACTCCTCCGAAGTCTCCATCTCCGATTCGCAGGATTCTCAGCGCCTCGATCTGCAAGTCCCCGCCGGCTCGAATCTCGATCTCGAGACCGGCTTTGGCGACATCCTCGCCGATCCGCTCCAGGCCCAGCTTCGCGCCAGCACGGGTTTTGGCAACATTCATCTCAGCGGTTATCAAGGCCGTCTCCGCGCCGATACCGGTTTCGGCGACATGAACGTCGACGGCCATTTCGACGCGTTGATTCTCAAGACCGGCTTCGGCACCATTCGCGCTCAGGCCGATTCCGGCTCGCGCATCTCCGACGACTGGCGGCTTTCCTCTGGCTTCGGCGACGTTAGCCTCGGTCTGCCCGACGGCCTCAACGCCTATCTTGACGCTCACACCGGCATGGGCCGCGTTTCTTCCGACCTTCCCATCACTATCGCCGGCTCAATGGAGCATTCTTCCATCCACGGACGCATCGGTTCCGGCGGCCCCAACATCAGCATCGAAACCGGCTTCGGCTCCGTGCATCTGAACCACACGTAGTCCGCGAACGCGCGCTCGCAATCTCTAATTCGCCATCGCGTTCCGCAGTTCCCGCACCGCTCCGGGTATCTGTTCAACAGGCGTGCTGCCAAAACCGACAATGAATCCTTGCCGCATGGCCTTGCCATAATAAAGCCGCGAGAGCGGCACCAGCGTAATCCCCCGCGCCGCCGCGCGCTCCGCAATTTCCCGATCCGAAATTCCCTTTACCATCATGCAGAAGTGCATTCCCGCCTGCGCTCCTCCGATTTCCACCCGCGCTCCCAATTCCTCTTGTATGCACTGGATCAAAACGCTTCGCCGCTCCGCATACACCGCTCGCATCCGCCGGACATGCCGCGAAAAATGGCCCTCGCGAATGAAATCCGCCAGCACCGCCTGATGGAACGTCGCCGGCCCGATGTCCATCGCAAACCGCACGGCGAGAAATCGCTCCACAAGGTCTTCCGGCGCCACAATGTATCCCAGCCGTACCGAAGGAAAGAGAACCTTGCTGAACGTTCCGATGTACACCACGCGCGAATTCCGATCCAATCCCTGCAGCGACGTCACCGGCATGCTTTCATAGCGGTACTCGCTGTCATAATCATCTTCGATGATCCACGATCGATTGCTTTCCGCCCAATCCAGCAATTGCAGCCGCCGCGACGCGCTCATCGTCACGCCAAGCGGATACTGATGCGACGGCGTCACAAGCGCTGCTCGCGCGTTGCGGCATTTTTTCACGCCGCTCGCCACGTTCAGCCCTTCTTCATCCACGGGAACAGGCACAATCTTGCAGCCGCTGAATTCAAATACGCCCCGCGCATACGCATATCCGGGTTCTTCGATCCATAGGCGGTCTCCCGCATCCAGCAGCACTCGCGCCGTTATCTCCAGCCCCTGCTGCGAACCGCTCACAATCACAATCTGGCTTGCATCGCACCGCACGCCTCGCGCCGTTCGCAGATGCCCCGCGATCGCCTCTCGCAGCTCCTTCAACCCCATTGGATCGCCATAATCGAGCGTTCGCGCACCCGTGCGTCTCGCGTGCCGCGTCACCAGCCTGTTCCAGATTCGCAGCGGAAAATGCTCAGAGGAGACCTGGCTGGCAAGAAAAGGCCCTAATCCGCGGCCCGCAAAAAAGCGCTCTCTCGCCGGAAGTTTCGCGCATCGCTTGGAAATTGCCCTTCGCGTGGACGTTCTTTTCGTTGACGTCTCGCGCCCTGCCTGCCCCGCCCCGCTTCTTTCCGGCAGCGATCTCGATACCACCGTGCCCGACCCCACCCGGCTCTCGAAATATCCCTCCGCCAGCAGTTGCGCGTAAGCATTCAGCACGGGAATTCGCGACACCTGCAGTTCGGCCGCCTGCACGCGGCTCGACGGCACACGCTGCCCCGCTCGCAAACTCCCTTCCAAAATCGCCTTGCGATAGCCTTCATACACTTGCCGGTAAAGCGATTTCGACGCCTTCCGTGTAATCGAAATAATCGGCGACGTTATCGAAGGAACTCTCTTCATTGGCGCGAAATCATAATGGCTATATCGAATGAGCGTCAAGTGGATATTGCGTATCACCGCTTTCTCGGGCACTCTGCGTCCGTATGCTTTGGCCGAATCGGTTCTCCTACTTTATCTCTCCGATCTGCCTTCCCAACCTGCAACCCGGAGGATTCTCGATGCGCAAAATTCTGAAAGGAAAAATCAAGCCAGCCTTCGCCGCTCTCGCTCTGCTCGCATCGCTGGCCGTCGTTCCAACCAGCATCGGCGCGCAGGATCAGTCCATGAACGACATGAAGCCGAAAGGCAAAGTCGTTTACGTCTGCGCTTGCCTGAAAGACAAATCCTGTTCTTGCATGACGGAGGCCAAGACCGAAGGTCCGTGCTCTTGCGGAACCGAAGACGGGCCGCCGATGAAGGCTGTGTCGAAAGACAGCGCTTGGGCCAAGGCCAATCGCGACGCGCTCGCTCACTGAGCCATCGCCGTCTGAGCCTTCTTGCTGAACGTTGGACAGTCACATGAGTGCGAGGTCTGATTTGATGCGCAAATCTCTACGCCAGCCGTACGAATCGCCTTCACTTGGCGCAACTTCGGCCGCGCTTCCCACGCGCGCAGCCCAATTCTGCGTTTGCCGTACGAAAAGCAATCATTCTGCTCTGCGCCACGCATCCCAGCCGCGTCTTCGCAGGAGCCTATCGGGAGCGAATCCGTGAGCGAAACTCTAAACATCTCCATTTCGCCGTCGCCAGCCGGCGAGACGCCGGCGCTCGAGGAAATTTCTTCCCAGTCCTCAAAGCTGCCACGGCCCCGTCGCGGCCGGATCGCCATTAAAAACGACGGCAAGATTCTCTTCCTCAATCCCGCCGTTATTCTTACCGTCGAGGCGCAGGGCAACTACGTCGTCCTCCATCGCGAATCTGGCCCTCTTCGCCTTCGCGAGTCCATCTCTCTGATGGCCGAAAAGCTTTTCGCTTTCGGATTCATCCGTATTCATCGTTCCGTGCTTGTCAATCGGTTTTGGGTCGAGGAAATCCGTCCGCTCGTCGCTGGCGATTATCTCCTGCGCCTCACCGGCGGCAGAGAGCTCACCGTCACGCGCACCTACAAGAAGAATCTCCTCTCGCTCGCCGAACTTTGGCTCACGAATGACAATTTTTCTGCCAACTGAGCATCTCTCCGCATCTGGCATTTGCAGATGACGCGGCAATTATCCTTTGCGCGCGTCGCTGCATCTCTTTACAGCGCGGGCCATCCCATCTACTCTCACTTTATCTTTAGTGACAGGAGTCTAGACAATGGCAAACCCCTCGCTCAATAACCCCGTCTGGCGCGAAACTGCGAAAATCTATCTCGGTCACAACGTCTTCGGAGTCGCTGCCATTCTCTTCGGAATCTTCACTGTGTCTTGGCGTCCCTTTAATCTGTTGCAACAGGCCCAGGCGCTCGGAAGCGCTCCTCATCGCGAGATCCTGATCTACCTTGTTGCCGCTATCGAAATCCTCGCAGGTTTGGCGATTCAATGGCCAAAGACGGCGCGCATCGCAGCGGCCGCTCTGGCGATCCTCTTTACGCTTGTCGCTTTGTCGTGGATACCGGGCATCGTCGCTAAACCGAACGTCTTTTACACCTGGGGAGCAGTCTTCTACGTATTTTCCAAGGCGTCCGGAGCGCTCATCGTCTATGCCATGTTTGCCCCCGGCGGTTCCCGGTGGGCATCCAGGTTGGCTCGGTTCGCGTGCATCTCCTTCGCCCTCTGCCTGATTTCCTTTGCCATCGAGCAACTTGAATTTTTCGCCCATACAGCAGAGCTTGTCCCCAAGTGGATACCTCTCGGCCAGAATTTCTGGGCCATCGCCACCACGATTGCTTTTTTTCTCGCCGCCATCGCCCTGCTCTCCGGACGGGTCGCCCTTCTCGCTTCTCGCTTGACCACCGCGATGCTCATCGGCTTCGGCGTGCTGATCTGGGTGCCCGTGTGTTTTGGAAATGTTCATAACCTGTACAATTGGTCCGAGAACTTGGACAATCTGGCGATCGCCGGCGCGGCATGGATCGTCGCTGACTTTCTTAGCCAATCCCGCTCGGGCAATAGATCTCCCGCAGCATCGGACGCCCTCCCCACATGACGGCTGAAACTTCTCTGGACAAAACGATTGCAGCTATCCTGCGCCTCGGTCGCCCCATCTACGCGCTCGCCATCGCCGGACTCGGCATCGAAACCATCGTCTACGCACACACTTCGGTTTTCCTGTATCCCTTGGCCGTTCATCCGCGCTTCCCCGCAATCTCCGTTCTGCCTTTCCTGCCGCCGATTCCTTCGCTCGCTTATGTCTTCGGAATCGTCATGGCTTTGCTCGGCTTCGGTCTTCTGTTCTGGCAAACGCTTCGCACCTCCGCGCTCGCGCTGGGGACTCTCCTCTTCCTCGCCACGCTCATTCTCGACGCTCCTCGCAACGCCGCTATCCCCGGCAGCATGGGCCTGCGCACCATCGTCTTCGAACCTCTCGCCATGGCTTGTATCGCCTGGCTTCTTCCCGGCGCAGGCCAGATTCCTGCCGGCCTCGAACGTTTCGCTCGTTATCTCCTCGCCATTTCATTCGCCGTTTTCGGCGTGGACCACTTCCTGGCTCTCGCTCCCATCGGCACGCTGATTCCCGGCTGGATCCCCTGGCACGTTTTCTGGATCGCCTTTTTCGGCGCCGGATTCATCGCCACCGGCATCAGTCTTGCCTTCAACATTCTCGTGCGCTGGAGCACAGCCTGTCTCGGCCTCATGTACATGATTTGGGTCCTCACGCTCCATCTGCCTTCTGTCCTCGGCTTCTACGTCATCGCCGGCCGCACGAATCCCGTCTCCCTCATGTCCAGTTTTCTCATTGCCGTCTCTCTCTGGGGAGGCTCCTGGGCTCTCGCGCGTTCCCAGACGCGCCGTTTATCTGCGTAGTTGCGTGACCGTACCCCTCATCGCACTCTGCAATTCTGGAAGGTGGATGAAATTTTTCGGCACGTTTACCTGGCTGTATTATCTTGCGGTATGATGCCTCTGTGCTTACGCGGCGTCCCTACCGCAAATCGCGCAGCGCGAGCACAACCAGCCCTTTGTGATTTAATTTTCGAGGAGAAAATTATGACCAGGTCCAAATATCTCTTGCTGGCTGCTTTGGCTGGAATCTGCTTCACGCTTGCGGCTCCGAAAGCTCAGGCGCAGGTCACCGTAAACATCGGGCCTGCTCCTGTTTGTCCTTATGGCTATTTCGACTATGCGCCGTACGCCTGCGCTCCCTACGGCTATTACGGTCCGGAATGGTTCGTCGGTGGCGTCTTCATCGGAGCTGGCCCTTGGTTTCACGGTC
The DNA here is from genome assembly GCA_030037355.1 of Candidatus Acidiferrales bacterium. Lineage (GTDB taxonomy): Bacteria > Acidobacteriota > Terriglobia > Acidiferrales > UBA7541 > DAHUXN01. The sequence goes on from JASHRL010000231.1 coordinate 36,176, forward strand.
CTCACAATTTTCATGGCACCGTGAATAACCATTATGATCCGCACCACGGCTATAAGGGCCCCACGCCCCGCCGCAACCAAAAACCCAGTCCGAACATGCACCCTGAACGCGCGAAGAACTTCAAAGGCAATGAAACGCGCGACGGCCGCGGCCACACCGTCGCTCCGCATCGCTAGAAACAGCTTGCGCGGATCACGCTCCTCGCCAATTTCCGGGCGGCCCATCCGGCCATCCGGAAATTGGCCGCGCGTCTCATGATCAACCGCCGGAGAGTCTCTAGTGGTTTACTGCGAACTCTTGGCATCGTGACAGAAGAAGTGGCGATTTAGACCGTCCGCGAAGTTTTGCATTACTTCGCGTGAGTCGCGCTGCCTCCCGATTCTGTCCGCGCGTGCCACGTCACTTCCTTGCCCACATCAATCACCAGCAAATCCTTGGCGACGACAAGAGGCCCCGCATATTCCGTCCGCACCGCGCGCTCTATCCCCGCTGCATCTTCGTAGTGATAGACCACTGCCAGCTTCGGCCTCACCGCCGCGAATACGCGCCCCGCATCTTCCGCGCTCGCAATCGTACGCTGCGCTGGTGGCGTCGGATTCGTCGCTCCCACGCTCCATGCCGCGTGCATCACGCAATCCGCGCCGCGCGCAAAATGAATCAGGTTCTCCGAAAAGTTCGTGTCCCCGGAAATCACCACCGCGTGTCCGCCGTAATCCACGCGGTATCCGAACGCCGGCTTCACGTTCCCATGGTCCACCAGAAATGCCGTCACGCGAACTCCGCCTTCATCGTACGCAATTCCCTCCTCGATATCCTTTGCCGTAATTTCCACGCCCGCGCTCGGCAGATTCTCCGGAGCCGCTTCGCGCGCCGCGATGTCTCCCGCAAACGCCTCCGCCAAATGCGTCGCCATACTCTTTGTCCCGCTCGGCCCAAAAAGTTCCAGCGCATCGGGCCGTCCCAGGAACCATCCCGTCAGCCACAAATCCGGCAGCCCCACCACGTGATCCGAATGCAGGTGCGTCAAAAACACCGCGTCAATTTCGCTCGCCTTCACTCCCGCTTGCGACAATCGAATCACCGCGCCGCGCCCGCAGTCAAAAAGCAGCCGTTTCCCGCCCGCCTCGACCAGAATCGCCGCCTCAAATCTCTCCGCGCTCGGGTACGGCGTCCCCGTTCCCAGCATCGTCACGCGAATCGCATCCGCGCTCTTCGCCGCGCCCGCCGCATTCACTGTCGTCGCGGCGCACGCCACTGTCATCAGGCTCGCCAGCGTCACGAAAACAGTCCGTCGGAAAATGATTTCCCCGAATCGCATCGTCATTCGCATCGCCTCATTAGGATATCGCCGCAATTCAAATTTTCTCGCTCGTGACGCAGGGACTCAAATTCGAACTGCTCCGCTGCCCACCCGCGCTTTAATTCGCCTGGTTTCGACATCCTCTCCCCTGCGCAAACTTTTTCTCGTTTGTGCCTGCCCGTAGCCGCACTGTCTCCATTTTCCCACGCCCTTTTCCCGGACAATTTTCGCCTTCTCCCATCGAATCAGCAACTTAGAGTTCTCCCGCCCAGGCACCCCATTTGCTCCCATTGCATCTGTCCTTAGAAGGAGGCTGTAATGGGTAAGATTTTCATCATGGTCATCTCATCCATCCTGGTTTTTCTTTGCTTCGCTTCCGGCATCGAGCATATCGGCCCCGGCCCTTCGCACAAGAATTGACCTTTCCTCACCCGCCGCTTGCCTCCTCCTGACCCGGTTTTCGCTTCCATCTCTTTTTCGCTCCATGCTTAAATAGAAACGCACATTTATTATTACTCAGATGAGCCTTCGCCAATCCAGTCGCACCGCCGAATACATGGCCTTTTTCCGCGCGCTGGAAACGGCTCGTCCGGCGAAGCGCCGCCTCTTTACGGATCCTTTCGCGCGCCATTTTCTTCGCCCTTCCCTGCAGCGCTTTGTCCGATTGTCCCGGTTCCCCATTCTTCGCAATTCTATTTCCGGCTACGTCGACCGCCGCTTCCACGGCGCGCGCACTGCCGCCATCGCCCGCACCATCTTCATCGACGACGCTCTGCGCGCCTCTCTCAAAAAGAACATTCGTCAAGTCGTCATTCTTGGCGCCGGTTTCGATTGCCGCGCCTACCGCCTTCCGGAAATGAGCGCCGCCACCGTCTTCGAAGTGGACCACCCTTCCACTCACGCTGCCAAACTCGCCGGCCTGCGTAAATTGCTCCCCAGGATCCCCGCCCATGTCCGTTTCGTCGAGATCGACTTCAATCGCCAGAAATTGCCGGACGTTTTGGCGCAAGCGAATTTCCACTCCGCGCCGCCGTCTGTATTTCTTTGGGAAGGCGTCACCAACTATCTTCAGGCCGATGCCGTCGACGCCGTTCTGCACTTCGTAGCCAGTTGCCATCCCGGCACGCGCTTGATTTTCACTTATATTCATTCCGGCATTTTGGACGGCTCCGCTTCCTTCGACGGCGCTGATCGCATGATCCACGAAGTGGCGAACATGGGCGAGCCTTGGACGTTCGGCTTTTCGCCGCAACATCTGCCCGTCATTCTCCGCGAACGCGGCCTTTCTTTGCGCGAAGATTTATCCTTGTCCGAATGCCGCGATCGCTATTACGGAGCAGCCGTCGCCGCACGCATGGCTGGTTACGGTTTCTATCACGTCGCCGTTGCCGACGTTGCTCAGGCAACCGCCGATGCGCCTCTTGCCCGCATGACATCTCTGCAAGAAAGCTCCGCAGTCAGCCGTGATTAGCATCGAGTGCGCAGCCGTCCTCTTCGACATGGACGGCGTTCTCGTCGATTCGACTCCCGCTGTCGCTCGTGTCTGGGGCTGGTGGGCGCGCGAACGCGGCCTTGACCCGGACAAAATCATCCGTCAGGCGCACGGCCGCCCGAATCTTGAAACCATCCGCGAATTGCTCCCGGGCGCGGATCACGCTGCGGAGACTTGGAAAGTCGAGCAGCGCGAACGCGAAGACACCGCAGGCATCATCGCCTTGCCCGGCGCGCTGGAAATTCTGCGCGCGCTTCCCGAAGATCGCTGGGCCGTCGTCACTTCCGCGACGCGCGAACTCGCCGAGTTGCGCCTCCGCGTCGCTGGCCTTCCTGCGCCAAAGAACCTGCTCACCGCCAGCGAAATCCATCGCGGCAAGCCGCATCCCGAGCCTTATCTGAAAGGCGCCGCGCTTCTCGGCGTTTCAGCCGCGCAATGCCTCGTTGTCGAAGACGCGCCCTCCGGCGTTCGTTCCGGCAAATCCGCCGGCGCGCGTGTCCTCGCTCTTCGCACCACTGCTTCCGACGCCGATCTCCTCGCCGCCGGCGCCGATTGGCTCGCCGACACTCTCGCCGCGCTCTCCCCCGCCAAAGTCTCTCCCACTCGTCTTTCTTTTTCTCTCAACAGCCCGCGTTAGCCATCATCCCTGCCGTTCCCTGCGCGGTCCCCATCGCTCCTCGTGCTTACGCTTGTTAATTGGAATGCTTTCAAAAAATTCTTTCCTCCGTCGTATAATCCACCTGCCCTTGAACCCCGGAACCCACGTCGGCCCTCAGGAAGTCGGTCCGTTTTGCGGATGTGAGCGCTGCAGGCGATCGCGGGCGAAATTTGGCGCGGCACGAGTGGCCTTATGCTGACCGTCGGAAGCAGGCTCGGCCCATACGAAATTCAATCGCCTCTCGGCGCTGGCGGCATGGGCGAAGTATATCGCGCGCGTGATACGCGTCTCGACCGCACGGTCGCCATAAAAATTTTGCCTGATCATCTTGCTGAAAATCCCAAGGCTCAAGATCGCTTCCAGCGCGAAGCGCGCGCCATTTCTGCTCTCAACCATCCCCACATTTGCCATCTCTACGATGTCGGCGCGCAGGACGCCACCAGCTACATCGTGATGGAATATCTGGAGGGCGAAACGCTTGCCGATCGCCTCCGCAAGGGACCCCTGGCGCTCGAACAGTTCCTCAGGATCGCCATCGAAATCTGCGACGGCCTCGAAAAAGCGCATCGCAGCGGCGTCATCCATCGCGATCTGAAGCCCGGCAATATCATGCTAACCAAATCCGGGGCCAAGCTGATGGATTTCGGCCTTGCGAAGGCCATCGCGCCGGAATCAACCGACGCATTGGCGCTCAGTCGAACCCTGAGCGCCTCCCCTGGTGCTCAGCCTCTCACCGCGCAAGGCACCATCGTCGGCACTTATCAGTACATGTCTCCCGAGCAGATTGAGGGCAAAGAGGCTGACACGCGCTCCGACATTTTTTCCCTCGGCTGCGTCTTCTACGAAATGCTCACCGGCGCGCGTGCCTTCCACGGCAAATCAAGCGCGAGCATCATGGCAGCCGTCCTCGAACGCGATCCCGCGCCCATTTCTACGCTTCAGCCGATGACACCCCAGGCGCTTGACCGTCTGGCACGAACCTGCCTGGCGAAAGACCCCGACGAGCGTATTCAAACCGTTCACGACGTGAAGCTGCAATTGCAGTGGCTCGCTTCGCCCGTCTCGTCGCAAGACGCCGTCGCTATTCCAGCCCCAAAATCCCGTCGCGCTTTCGACAAACTCGGTTGGATCGCTGCTGCTGGCCTTGGTTTATTGCTCATCGCGGGAATCGTGTGGACGCAATATCGCCAGTCTCCTGCCGGCGCACCAATTTTTTCTTATATCCCTCCGCCGCCTGACACCCACTTCCTTGCCTTTTCGTTCGGCGCAGGTCCGGCTGTCCTTTCGCCCGACGGCGCTAAGATCGCCTTCAGCGCAATCGATCACGCCGGAAAGATGAACCTCTGGCTGCGCCCGCTCGATTCGCATGACGCCACCGTTCTCGCTGGAACTGAAAATGCCTCCGCGCCATTCTGGTCTCCCGATGGCCAATCTTTGGGATTTCTCGCCGACGGTAAACTGAAAACCATCAATCTCTCCAGCGGCGCCGTGAACCTCGTATGTGATGTTCCCAGCCAAGCCACTTCTGGAACCTGGTCACCTCAGGGCCTCATCGTATTTGCCAGCAGCCTCGAAACCACCTATCTGGGAAGCATCGACAGCGTCTCCGCGAATGGTGGAACACCAACGCCGCTTCCTCTCGCTTCAGTACAAGCTGCCACTTTCGGCGCACCTTCCGGTCTTGCGCTGACGTCTCCGTTCTTTCTTCCCAACGGCAAACAATTCCTCATTGCCGCCCGCGACAATCAAGGCGCTTACAACGTCGAAATGGCTTCCCTTGATTCGCCTCATGCGCAACTCATCCTCGCCAATGCTTCGAAACCGGCTTATAGCGACGGCTTTCTGCTTTTCCTCCGCGACTCCAAATTATTCGCCCAGCGTTTTGACCCCGCTGCCGCCAAACTTTCCGGCGCGCCAAAGATGCTCGCCGCCGCTGACGCTTACTCTGTCGCTGCAAATGGAACAATCGTTTTTCAATCGAGGCCAGCTGAACATGAACTGGAATGGTTTGGCCTCGACGGCAAACCTCTCCAGCAAGTGGGAGGAATCGCAAATTATTTGGCGCCCAGACTTTCGCCCGACGGAAAGCACATACTGACCATGATGAACACAGACACGGGCACCGATCTTTGGTCCATTCCCGCCGACGGCGGAGTTAGCACACGTCTCACCTTTGGCCCGGGTGCCAAAGCCTGGTCTGTATGGTCGCCGGACGGAAAATATATTGCCTACGAGCGGCCCGTTGAGAGCGGCGGCCTCGCTATCGTGCGCAAGCCTGCCGATGGTTCTGGAAACGAAGAAACGCTTCTGCGTTTGGACCCGAGCATCACCTTCGCCCCCACAGAAGGCTGGTCGCCCGACGGCCGCTACATCACGTATGGCGCCTTCAGTCCAGCACAACATCACTTTCAGGCCTGGGCGTTGCCTCTGTTCGGCGACCGCAAACCTTTTCTCATCGCTCCCGTACCCGCTGATCAATTCGGCGGGGGATTCTCCCCCGATGGCCATTGGGTCGCTTACTTTTCCGACGAGACTGGCCGCCCGGAACTCTACGTCGTTCCCTTCCCGCCGCGGCCGGGCGCCAAATATCAGATTTCACAGGATGGCGGCTGGAATTTTGCCTGGAGCAAGAAGAATCAACTCTTTTTCCTTTCCACAGGAAATCAGCTCATCGAGGCCGACCTGGACTTGACTCCACAATCCCTGCAGGTCCGCAGCCTGCGTCCCCTGTTTCCAATGAACTCGCTCGATATCGCCGCGCCTGCGTTCGATGTTTCTCTCGACGGCACGCGTATTCTCACCGTCACTCCGGCGCGCCCAGAATCCACATTCATCGGCCTCCTCACCAATTGGACTGCCCTTGCGCGTCAAAAATAGGTCTCTCCCTCGCGCTCACAGCGCTCATTTTGTCAAAACGAATTGCAAATTGCCCGCCGCTTCACACATCATGTGTCCTGATCGACTAGGCATCACTGCCCGAACCGAGAACTCATAATGTCATCAGGCAGCCACATTAACTTCAAGGGCATCCTTGCAATTATTCTTCTGATTGTCACTCCGCTTAGCATCTTTAAGATCCCGAACACCAAACAACACATTTTTATCGACCTGCTCGCAGTGTTTTGGTGTGTATTTATCGGCGTTTTGTTTTGGTACGGCTGGGACAGGAATTAACCTCCGCAAGAAAAAGCCCTGCGCTGATCCTGTCCGCTCCTCAAAACGAATTGCAAATCCATCTCGCTTCGCGCATGATATTCGTTTTCCTGACAGGCGCTTTTCTCTTATACGCGATTTTGCGCGCCTGATTTTTTGACTGAGGAGATGGGAATGCGGAAACCGGGAAAGATCGCGCCCGCCAAGGGCAAGCTCGGCGTTTTGACGCCCGGCGTCGGCGCGGTAAGCACCACGTTCATGGCCGGCGTCGAACTCGTGCGTAAAGGCGCGGCGCTGCCTATCGGCTCGTTGACGCAGATGGGAACGATTCGCCTCGGCAAACGCACCGAAGGACGCGCGCCGAAAATCCGCGACTTCGTTTCTCTCGCGGGCCTCAACGATCTCGTCTTCGGCGGCTGGGACATTTTCCCCGACACGGCGCACGAAGCCGCGAAAAAGGCCGGCGTGCTCGACGCCTCGCATCTTTCCAAGGTTCAGCCGTTCCTTCAGGGCGTCAAGCCCATGAAGGCCGCGTTCGATCAGAACTACGTCAAGAATCTCCACGGCACGCACGTCAAGCAGGCCAAGAACAAATTCGATCTCGCCGAGCAGCTTCGCGACGACATCCGCGAATTCAAGAAAAAATCCAAAGTCGATCGCACCGTCATGGTCTGGTGCGCCTCCACGGAAATTTTTCTCAAGCCCGAAAAAATTCACGACACGCTCGCTTCCTTCGAGCGCGCCATGAAGGAGAATCACGAGTCCATCGCGCCGTCGATGCTCTACGCTTACGCCGCGATTCAGGAAGGCGTGCCCTTCGCCAATGGCGCGCCGAACCTGACCGCCGAACTTCCCGCGCTCGTCGAACTCGCGAAAGAAAAAAACGTTCCCATCTGCGGCAAGGATTTCAAAACCGGCCAGACGCTGATGAAAACGATTCTTTCGCCCGGCTTCAAGGCGCGCATGATCGGCGTGAAGGGCTGGTTCTCGACGAACATTCTCGGCAATCGCGACGGCGAAGTCCTCGACGATCCCGGCTCGTTCAAAACCAAAGAAGAATCCAAACTTGGCGCGCTCGAATATATTTTTCAGCCCAAGCTCTATCCCGAACTCTACGGCGACCTCTACCACAAAGTGCGCATCAACTATTACCCGCCGCGCGGCGACAACAAAGAAGGCTGGGACAACATCGACATTTTCGGCTGGCTCGGCTATCCCATGCAGATCAAAGTCGATTTCCTGTGCCGCGATTCGATTCTCGCCGCGCCGATCGTGCTCGATCTTGTTTTGTTTCTCGATCTCGCGCAGCGTGCCGGAATGCGCGGGATTCAGGAGTGGCTCAGCTTCTATTTCAAATCGCCCATGTGCGCGCCGGAACTTTATCCCGAGCACGATCTTTTCATCCAACTGATGAAACTCAAAAACACGCTGCGCTGGATGATGGGCGAAGATCTCATCACGCACCTCGGCGCCGAATATTACGACTAATGCATCTTGCCCTGCGGCGCGCTCTCGCGTTGCGGCACCCCCATCTTTCACCGCGCCGGTATTGACTTCGGCGCGCGTTTCGCGTTTACTCTAGCGTCACAAGCCTTGCTCGCTTTCCTCAAATAACGCTCATTTTCTGGTACTTTCGGGACATTACGATTGTCGCGGCCCGGCTGAACGCGGGCCATTTTTTGTGAGTCAAATTCGAACTTGAACGGAGACCCAGCCTTGCGAAAACTGTCCCTGTGCGTCACCGCACTCCTTCTCGGGTGCATCGTTTTTCTTCCGGCGAATTGCTTCGCGCAAACGCCGAATGCCTCCAGCACCACGATTACATCGCTCAACGCGAATGAATCTTCGTCGCTGGTTCCCGCTGCGCCATTTGCGGCGAATGATTTCAGCGTTTACGGCCCTGCGGCGCCGTCTTTGGCCCTCGCGCCCGCGACGCCATTGACTCCGCCGCCCGATGTGCCGATCCTTTCGCGCATCGGCGTGGGGATAAAAGTTTCCACGCTCGGCGCGGGCATCGAAGCGGCTTACAAAATCATTCCGCATCTCAATGTTCGCGGCGGCTTCAATGACTTCAGCTACAGCCGCACGATCAACACCAACGGCTTCAGCGCGGATGCCAGCCTGCTGCTGCGCTCCGTCGAAGCCCATGTGGACTATTTCCTCATCGGGCCGCTGCACATCAGCGGCGGCGCGCTGCTCTACAACAACAATCACGCGACGGGCAATCTGACCGTCACGGGCGGGAACAGCTTCACGCTGAACAGCAACACCTATTACAGCGACCCAGCTGATCCGGTCAACGGCACGGCGACGCTCGGACTGAACAAAGCCGCGCCGACGCTGACGTTCGGCCTCGGAAATCTCGTCGGGCGCCACCGCATCAGCGTCAACTTCGAAGCGGGCGTGGCGTTTCAGGGTTCGCCGACGGTGGGCATGAACCTCGCCGGCCAAGCTTGCACTTCGTCTCCGTGCGTCGACGGCGTGAATTCGTTTCAAGTCGCGACGGACGCTGGCTTTCAGACCGACTTGCAAGCGCAGTGGACGAAGTACAGCAACGACCTGACGGCGTTCAAGTTTTACCCGATCATTTCGCTCGGCTTCAGCTTCAAGCTCTAGTTTTTTTCGAGTCTTTCCCGGCCCCATCCTTTGCGGCGTACGCTGAGGATGGGGTTTTTTTAGCTTGCGGCACCTCTCTCTCCGGCAAAAATACGAGCCTGCGGAACATGAAAATTTGTCCCGATTAGAAGTGTGCTCCGGTGAATGTTTTCAATCACTTGCGTCTCCGCCATTGGAGTTTTGTGTCCCGATTAGAATTTCCTCTTTTGCGGCGGAAAATGGGAAGGAAGCGCCGGGAGGATTCTCTTCGGAGCAGGCGCGAGCTTCGGCGGCGGCGACGAGGCGATTGACGACGGGCAGAAGATCAGCGGCCTGATTGAGGACGGCGACGCGCTGGGCTTCGAGGCCGGGTTTGGGGCCTTGCGTGTGGATGCCGCGGAGCATGGCATTGAGTTCTTTGCGAGCGGGATCCGAAGGCAAGT
>JASHRL010000232.1 GCA_030037355.1 Candidatus Acidiferrales bacterium
TGCGCGCCGAAGCCGAAGTGCGCGATGCGCGGCTCATCGCTTTGCGCTATCAGCTCAATCCGCATTTTCTGCTCAACTCGCTGAATGCCGTATCCACGCTTGTCCTCGAAGGGAATCCTCCCGCCGCCACGCGCATGCTCGCGCAAATCGGCGAGTTTCTAAGGACGCTTCTCGACGCCCAGGCCGCCCCGGAGACGCCGCTTTCCCAGGAAATCGCCTTCGCCGAGCAATATTTGGCCATCGAACAAACTCGCCTCGGCCCTCGCCTTCGCGTGGACATGGCCATCTCTCCGGAAACTTTGGACGCTCTTGTTCCCAGCATGTTGCTGCAACCGCTCATCGAAAATGCCGTCCGCCACGGCGTCGCTCCTGTCGTGGAGGGCGGAACAATCCGCATTGAGAGCAAACTTCGCGGTGCGCAACTGCAAATCACAGTCCAAAATTCTGGCCCTCCCAACTCTCGCCTCGCGCCGCCGGGTGACTCCGCCGCCAGCGGCATCGGCATCGCCAATACAGCCGAGCGTCTGAAGACCCTCTATGCCGCGGATCACAAATTCCTGCTGCAATGGCCCGAAACCGGCGGCTGCGAAGTCACTGTAGAACTGCCATTCCGCAAGAGCACGCAGCCCCAAGGAGCCGCATCGTGCGCGCCCTGATTGTCGATGACGAACGCCTTGCCCGCCGCGGCGTCGTTCTCCGCCTGCGCAAATTCAAGGACATCGAAATCATCGGCGAATGCGCCGACGGCTTGTCGGCAGTAGAGAAAATCCTCGAGCTTTCGCCCGATATCGTCTTCCTCGATATCCAAATGCCCGGTATGGACGGTTTCGAAGTCCTTCGCGCCTTGCCCAAGGGGAATCTGCCCGGCGTCATCTTTCTCACGGCTTACGAGCAGCATGCTTTGCGCGCCTTCGAAGTCCACGCCCTCGATTATCTGCTCAAGCCTGTGGACGACGACCGCTTCGCCGCCGCCGTCGAGCGCGCCCGCCAGCTTCGCGATTCCGCCTCCAAGCTCCAAATGACCGAGCGAATCCTCCGCATGCTCGGCCGCGACTCCGAAAAATACGCCTCGCGCTTCGTCGTCCGCACCGGCTCGCGCATTCAAATCGTCCACGCCGATGATACCGACTGGATCGCTGCCGCCGGGGACTACACGGAGCTGCACGTCCGCGGCCGCTCGCATCTTTTGCGCGAAACCATGAATTCGCTCGAACAAAAACTCGACCCGGCCAAATTTCTTCGCATCCATCGTTCCCGAATCGTCCGCGCGGATCGCATCGTGGAGCTCTCCGCCATCGACAACCGCGAATACCTCATCAAGCTGGCCGATGGCTCGCAGCATCGCTCCAGCCGCACCCACGCCGATAAACTCGCCCGGTGGATGAACGCGGACAAAACCGCCTAACCGCCAAAAATTGTTTTCGCCTTTGTCGCACTCTCTTCTCTTGCCTCGGCAATGTCAGTAAAACCCTTTCATATCAATGATTTAACAAATAAACTCCGCCTCCACACCCGCTGACATTTTTTCGCCTGTCCGCCCGGCCAAATTCGCCCCATTGTCCGAAAACTGGCCGCCTGAGCAGTAGTAACCATCCCGCATCAGCGTTAGTCTCGCACCAGATTTTGGAAGCAACCCGCAGCCGCAACGTGGCGCGGGCGGCTAAGGGAGCGGCGGCAATGGCCCAAACGGCTTATCTGATGCAATCAGCACCGGTGCTTGGCGCGCCAGCAGCAGTCGACGCGGGAATGATGGAGTTCAAGGAATGTCTCAAGCGTATGCGCGACGGTGATCCCACCGACGCCCTCACTCATGCGCGCCGGGCATTGGGCGCAGCGCCCAAGAACCCGTTTTATCTCTCCTACACAGGTTTGCTAGCGGCGATGGCTGACCGGCGGTTCGCCGACGCGGAGACGCTCTGCCGGGAAGCCCTCAATCTCAAGTGCAATCACGCTCAGCTCTATCTCAATCTCGCCGAGGTCTATCACCAGGCCGGGCGCAAGACCGAGGCCATCAACGTCCTCGAAAAAGGCATGATTTCCGCGGGGCGCGATTTTCGCATCCGTCGCGCCCTCGAAAGAATCGGAGTTCGGCGTGATCCGGTGTTTGCATTCCTTCACCGGAATCATCCGCTGAACCGGATGTTCGGTCGCCTGCGTCATCGTTTCGCTGGCGCCGCGCGTCCCATTTAGCGAGCCGCGGCTTTCGTAGGGGCTTGCTCGCTGTGGCGAGTGCTGCTTGCTTGCCCTGACGGAGGAAGGGAGAAATGAAGGGCTGCGCCCGAGCCTGCTCTCTGTTGTATAGGCTGTTTGCCGGCGCTTTTCGCAACGAATTTTACGGGTTCCCCAAAGCAGCCAACCCACAGGGAAGCCCGGGGCGAGTTCCCCCCTCGCCCCGGGTGCTTCACCCAAATCCCCCGCTTCTCCCCCGCGTCCAGCACCAACCACACCGACGAGTCGTCGGAAGACCTTCTTCCTTTTGCGCGCTTCATCTGCGCAAGGTATCTGCTCCTGCCCGTCCGCCATTCGCAGAAAACCCGGAAGCAGAAGCTATTAGCTCAGGAGGGGCAAACGTCGTATGATTCACTGCGCGGAGTCAAGGGGCAGCTCACACCGTCAGGATTTACGATGACCATGTAAACGTTTGTCAGCTGTCCGTTGCTCAGGTATCCAACTAGCTACCATAATTCACGGAAGTCGTATTTTCGTGTCCCTGAACGTTTCAGCCCGCCTATAACGGTGCCGGCCCACCATACTCAGGGAGGAGAGGAACATAGTCGAAGCCGTGAGGTCCCATTCCTTCACTAAAACCGAATGCCTGAACTGATTTGAGATCGGCCGGTCTCTTCAAGAATTCGTCGAGCAGTTTTTTTGCAGGCTGACTCAAAGCCGTCGATGCTGTTTCAAATAGGGCCTTCGGCTCTTCCTGCAACCGCAAAGCACTGTTATACAGTAAAGCTAAGGGCGCCATAGCGTCTCTAAAATCTCCGCCGTGTGCGGATATCAGCAAAGCCAACAAACCGTTCCGCAAATCTTCATGGGAGCAGTCGCGAACCGCACGCCCTGCTAACTTTCGAGCATACCAGCCCAACAACGACGACATTTCGGGCGTGACCGTGGATAGCAATTGACGCTGTTGGATCTCGGGATAAGAAGAAAACGACGCAACAAGTTCTGTTATGAGCGGCTCGACGAAATCAGGCATCGATCTACTCTTGAAGTAATCAAAGATTGTAAAGTGGCTTAGCTGTTTAACTATTTCCAATGGATCTAAAGGCATATTGCCTCGCATCATGGGCAGCCAGATATCTCCCTATCCACTAATACCCGATGCCGGTCAACTCCGATGCGGCGGATGTCCCACGTTAAACTCCGTGGCGGCCTCAACCGACGGGATAATACCACCGCGCCATCTAACGCTGTGGTATTTCGCTCTTGCGGGTGCCCCATGCTCGCTTTCTGAGCGTGGGGCTGTTTCGCGGGTGTCCCGCGTTAGACGCCGCGCGTGGCCACGCGCGTCCCCCAAAGAAGATGTATTTGTTGGTGAACGTTCCGCTGGTGTTCGACTCGTCCAGAATTCCTGTTCCTCTACGTTAACGAACGGTCGTTGCCGCTCTTGGCGTCGCTCTTGGCTTGCCGCTTCTCGATCCTAGCACCGCGAAACCACGTGATAAAGACGGGGACGAGTAGGACGCTCCAGAGCGGATTGATCTTGTTTAGAAGTCCGTGGTCAAGCGCTAGCCCAAACCCCGCAAAGGCGCAAGCCGAGAGTACAACATCCGCCCGCCTCGGGCCGGTACTCCCGTGGATGAGGAAAATTATTCCCAGCACGACGCCATTCATGCTGCCCCACCATGCGTCCGCCAAAGGGTTGCCCCCCGAGACTGACCCGAGATGAAGAGCGTCGGCGAAGCAGATGCCCGACAGCATTAAAATGATCCAACCTGGCAGGCGAAATCTCATTTGATCGTCAGTCGGCGTCCCACGTTAAACTCCGTGGCAGCCTCGACCGACGGCGATAATACCATCGCGCCCCGCCGGGTATAAACCGCCCATGGAGAAGATCAACTCACTTTGAGAACACGTGAACCTCATACAAGAAATAGCCAATGAAACTAATACCACCAAGATAGTACATGGCAACTTCCAACCAATACCGTTTCGGGTCTTCGGCGCGATTAACCCATCCCTGAAAGCGAACATATGCCTTTCCGGTGTACGTGTAGAACAAAGCCAGGAAAAGGACGAACATCCCAACGGTGGCAAAAACGAACGGCGGCCTCAGGAACCAGAACGGATCAGACATGGACCCAGCCCTTTCCTCCCCTCGTCAAAGAAAGTCCACAGTTGTCACTGCACCGTTGTACTTAGCTAACATGCAAAATCCATGCTACCGACTAGGCCCCCGTCGTCCTGCATGGGAAGCTCAGGTTGCAGCTGGCGGCTGGCTGACGCCAAACTCCGTGCCAGCCTCAACCGGCGGGATAATACCATCGCGCCCCGCCGAGTATAAACCACCCATGGAGAAGACCAACTCAGTTTGAAGGCGCACGAACCTTGCAGAAGAAAAGTCCAAAAAAAAGAACAGCACCGAGAAAATAAATCGTGACTACCCACCAAAACTCACTCGGGTCTTCAGCGCGATAGACGAAGCCACGAAAGCGTGCAAACGTCTTTCCGGTACACGTGGAAACCACAGCTGCGAAAAATGCGGCGAATCCAAGGATCAACAAAATATAAGGCGGATCCGAAAATAAATCAGGCATGAACAACATTCCTTTCCAGATGCTGGAGAAATTCCCCGGCGATCAACGCTGCACCGAACTTAGTTAGCATGGAAAAGCCATGCCAGCAGCTAGACACCCGCCGGCGGCTGGCTGACGTTAAACTCCGCGGCAGCCTCAACCGACGGGATAATACCATCGCGCCATCTAACGCCGTGGTATTTCGCTCTTGCGGGTGCACCATGCTCGTTTTCTGAGCGTGGGGCTGTTTCGCCACGTCCGAAAGGAATCTGGTTTCCATCTGGCCGGCTCCGTGGTCATGCCCAAGCACCTCCATCTCGGCAGGCCATCCAAGGAATTTCTTCCTTTTGCGCCTGCCCCGGACGCCTTTCTTGCGGGGCGCCCTATCTGCTTGCCCTGCTTGTCCTGAGTGCCGTGGCGAAGGAAGTGACTTCGCGAAGGGCGCAAGATCCTCGCCTTCGCTCACCCCCGCGCACTTCCGTGCACTTCATAGTGCAGCACGTACGGCTTGCACTCTTCCTTGGCGAAGTAGCGATCATCCTCCGGGTAATAAACCGCGCGCTCCGGCTCCGCGCCTGCAAACCGCCTCACGGCCTCCATGTCCTCCCACAGTGTGATAAGCACATATTCCGTCGCATCGCCGATTTCGCGCGTCAGAACCAGAACGTCTTTATTCCCCGGCGTCGCCTTGTACTCCTTGATTCCCGTCTGCTCCAGATAAGAGAGATACGCCTTGCCCATTCCCGGACGCGTCCGCGCCTGCCAAATTCTCGCGATCATGTCTCCTCCTGCGGGTTTTGGATGACGCAATCCCCGCTGAGATTCACAAATGGAGTCGATCGCGTCCGGCGCCGCCAGATTCGCGCGCCAATAGAAGCTGTTTCATAAATGGGCATTCGTCAGGGCATGGCTTCAGCCATGCCGAAAAGTGGTCAAAGCACAAATTCGCCCGTTTTCTTCATGAAGTATGGGCATTCGTCAGGGCATGGCTTTAGCCATGCCGAAAAGTGGTCAAATTTCAGGGGTTTTAACCCCTGAGGCTGGAACGATGGGCAGCCGGAGTATTTATGAGATCAGTTTTAGCGATGTGCGCGCTGTGCTATTTCCCTAGGAGAACGATGAGCTCCGTCACCGAGCCGGATAATGTTTCGTCGCGCCGGTCCGCGAATTGACGACGTCGAAGCTGCCGTCGCTCCACACCGCGACTTTAAGGTAGTGCCCCGTATCCGCTCCGGCAAGGTTGGCGATGAATCGGTCAAGCACATTGTGGACTTGCTCGCCGGAAGACTGCGCTTCGATCAAGTGCAATTGCCAGAGGTCTTCGAGCACGGGCGCGTTGCGAACCCGCAGCCACGTAGCCGGGTCGCCGCCTTTCGTCGCGCCGTTGTCCATCACCGCAATGCGCGCGCCGATCGCGTCCACCAGCGCGCTGCTGTCGCTTGTCTCTGAACCGTGATGCGACACCACAAATATATCCACGCGCCCGAGTTTGTTCGCCGGGCACATCAGCAGCCTTTCTTTGTCCCATGTGAGATCGCCAAGATCCAGAATCCGCGCCTTGCCAAAAGTGATCATCGTTCCAAGAGAGCGCTGATTCTCCGACGCGTCATCAGGCAGTTTTTCGGCAATCTTGCACGCCGGATTGGCCTCGCCCGCGCCGCTAAGCGGCTTCTCCAGCACCGCGCCATCCGCGCTCACCACGGTTGCATGCAGGCCAGTGATCGGAAGAACGTCGCCGGGCTTCGCCGTGATCCGCTTGATGCCTTTGTCCGCCAGCACCTTCTGGTAGGCCTCGAAAACCTGCTCCGTATCTGCATCTTGCTCCCGGTTCGGCCCATGATCGATGAACGCGCCGATCGGCATCTCCGCCGCAAGCTGAGGAACGCCGCCCGTATGATCGGCGTGGTAGTGCGTTAACAGCACAAAATCAATCCGGCGGATGCCCGCCGATTTCGCCGCGGCAACGATGCGGTCCGCGTCGCGGTCATTGTTTCCCGCCCAGCCCGTGTCGATCAGCAGCGAGTGTCCGCTCGGCGTCACAAACAGAGTGGATTGTCCGCCCTCGACATCGATGAAATAAATCTGCAGCGGTTTTGGCGCGCTCGCCGCAGCCACAATCAAAATCAGCATGCACAGAGCGGCTGCCGCCGCGCATATCCCCGCCGCGATACGCGCCGCCCCGATACGCCCCGCCGCAAGAAAACTCCGCCCCCACCTCGCGGCGAAAAAACTCCGTCCTCGCCCCGTCGCGAAAAAACCCCGCCCCCGCGCCGCACGTTTGTGCCTCAGCGTCAATCGCTTGTAAGTCATCCAGTTAATCTACGATTTGTACCAACCGCCGTCAATCCATCCGCGAGGCTGGTAGTGTCCTAATTTGGATTCTATTGCTTTTGGCCCCATATTTTTTGGGCCCATTCTCGCTTCTGCCGAAAAATTCCCTGAATTTCGACGTCAAACTCATCACACGGAACCTGGGGATTATTACCGCTCTGCACCACCTTTCCAGTCTTGTCCCTAATTTCATAGGTAAGGTTGGCATAGCAAATAGGATAGGTCTGAGTTTCAAATCCATCGTAATACGTGAGATTTCCTTCAAGCCTAACGATCAGTCGGCCTTCTGCAACCTCTCTCCTTTCCGCGCTAGACAGGCTGAACGGGTATTCTCTCGTCTGCCACATGTCTTGTGTGAGACCAATTTCCGGCACCGCGTACTCGACAGGTATAGGAGTCCCGACCGGCGTGTTGGTGGGCCACATTTTTCTGGTGACTGCAAGATTGACGCGAACGTTTTTTGCAACTACATGCCCCACGTTCATCAGATTGATTTGGGCTTCCGTCCGCAATGGGTCAATCTGTATGGCCATATTGATTTTGAGAACAGCGGACATCGTTCCCTCAAGTTGCTCTTTGGTGAGCGTATTCTGCTTCTTCATCTCACCCAATTGTGCCTCCATGTCATTCCACTGATTTTTCATATATGCCGCCTGCGTGTCCATCGCTTGCCACTGTTTTTTAGAGTAGTGGGTATAAATGACGGTTGCGATGGCGATGGCTACGGTCGCAGCGGCCGTCCAGAAGCCGGCATTCAGGACAATCGGCCTGACAAACCATTTGAGCAAGAATGGCCAGACGGTAAGCCGAATCCAATCAAGGCGGACTACGAAAAAATGTTTAGCCGGGTGGCGCAGGCTTCGCATGAGGCTCGCTCCGGGTGAACGTCCAAAGCATAATACCACCGCGCCAGCTAACGCTGTGGTATTTAGCTCTTACGGGTGCTCCATGCTCGCTTTCTGAGCGTGGGGCTGTGTCGTCTGCCCGAGCGCATCCATTTCGGCCATTCGTCCAAAGAATTTCTTCCTTTTGCGCGTTTCACCCGCGCAAGGTATTCACCCATTCGCTCCGCAACTCAAGTTCGCCTACGTCACACGGCGAATCCGCGGTCGCTCCGCGACATCCCCGCGCTCAATCCTCCATCACCTTCACATCCATCTTATCCAGCCGCGCTTGATCGGAGATGATATCCACCTCCGCAATTTTCCCGCGCTCGATCGTGAACCGCATCGCGCGGAAGAGCCGTCCCGCCTGCGCCATCACCAGCCCGACAGCGCCATCGAGCACCGCCGGTTGCATAAACTCCATCCGCGTCGCCTGCGTAAACGCCACCGCGGCTCTCGCCCAATTCTCCGCGCCATGGATCTCTCTCGGAGGTGCTCCCGGGTGTCCCGCCGTGTGATCGACGCGCACCACCACATCCGGATCCAGCAGCGTCACGAGCGCATTAAGATCGCCCGCGCGTATCGCACTCATAAAGCTCTCTGCGATTTTTCTCTGTTCCGCTAGGCTGAAATTGACGTCGCCCGCCGCCGCGCCATGGACTCGCCTTCGCGCCCGGCTCGCCAGTTGCCTCGCTGCGTCCGTCGAACGTCCCACAATCGGCGCAATCTCCTCGAACGGCACCGCAAACATATCGTGCAGCACAAACGCCAGCCGCTCCGCCGGCTCCAGCCGGTCCAGCACCACCAGCAACGCCGCGCCGACCGCATCCGCCAGCGCCGCTTCCTGTTCCGGATCCATTTTCTTCGCGGGAATTTCCCGCACCGCCGCCGATTCCGCCTCCGGCTCGTCCAGCGACTCTTCTCGCCGCGAGCGTCGCGTCCGCAGCATATCCAGGCACACGCGCGCCGCCACCGTCGTCAGCCATCCGCCGAGATTCTCCACTTCGCTCACGTCCGTGCGGCTCAGCCGCAGCCATGTTTCCTGCACCGCGTCGTCCGCCTCGCTCGCCGACCCCAGCATCCGGTACGCCACCGCGCGCAAATGCCCTCGATTTTCTTCGAACCGTTCCGCCAGCCACTCGCTTCCGCCCATGGTCATATCCTTTCGCCTCCGCGCGCGTTGGCCGCAAACAAAATTCCCAGTGTCCGACTCGCCGGCCGCAACGCCCACGAAGCCACCGCCAGCGTCGCAAATCCCAGCGTCACGAAAATATGCCACGCCGGATCGTGTCGAATCACGTGCGACATCGCCGCGCCCGTCATCACGAAAAACACTCCCGCATACGCCCATTCTTTCAGACGCGCAAATCCCGGCGCAAGCAAAGCCATGCCTCCGAGCACTTTCCACGCCGCAATAATCGTAATGAAGTACACCGGATACCCCAGATGTTCGATGCCCACGACCGTCGGCCGATAGCGCGCCAGCTCCGCCGCGCCGCCTCCGATCAACCCCAGCGCCAGCAGCCCTGTCGTCGTCCAATAACCCGCCATTTTCGCTTTCAAGATTTATTTCTCCTTGCCGTCACATTTTCCTTTCGTGCTCCGTCATCACCATGACGAAGCAAACTCGATCTTTGTGACAAGGAGAATCCAAATCATGGAACCAAGAATGAAAAGTCCCGCAATGATTTTTCCGGAAGCCCTGCAGGCTCTGCTGTCTCTCGGCAAGGCTGGCGAAAACGCTGGCGTTCCCGCGAGCGCCTTCGAGCTCGTCCATCTCCGCGCCAGCCAGATCAATGGCTGCAGCGTTTGCATTGATATGCACGCCCGCTTGCTCAAGAAGGCAGGCGAAACCGACGAGCGTCTCTTCACCGTCGCCGCCTGGCGTGACGCTCCTTATTTCACAGACGCGGAACGTGCCGCTCTCGCCCTCACCGAAGCCGTCACGCGCTTGAGCGACCGTCCTGATCCCGTCCCTGACGATATCTGGGCCGAAGCCGCGCGCCACTTCGACGAGAAAGCCCTCGCTGCGCTGCTTCTCCACATTTCGCTGATTAATGTCTGGAATCGCTTGAATGTCGCAACCAGGCAGGTTGCCGGCGAATGGATGAAGTCCGCCGAAGTGAGGAAAATCGTCGAAACCGCCGCGGCCTCGCGCGCGAATGCTTAAACGCGAGCGTTAGGTTTCATCCTCCTGAGGGGCAGAGCGGGACCTCTCTCACGCGCAGCGCTAGCTCCGGGGCGAGCTTCCCCTCGCTCCGGGGGCGTTTCTTCAAACTTGCACACCCCTCCGTTCAAGGATGGCGCTTTCCAGAGCGCCGCCCGAGCGTATGAAGGACCTCGCCTTAAATCGCCGGAGAGAGTATCCAGTTGAAAGGCATGACCCGGAGAAGTTTGGTCTTGGACGCCTTGCCGTGCCAGCCACAATTGGGACTTGTGCAGGCGAGCTGCTCGTTCCCAAACAGCTTCATCACGTTGACTGCTGAAACCAACGTACTGCACTTCCGCTCTAAGTTGATGTTGTGATGGCCTTTAGGGCATTCAAAAATCATTCGATATGCTGAGTTCATAACACCTTGATTATACCATAACTAGCCGCATAAGGCGGCGCCAGCCCGCTTCAACTCATCAATTTCTGCAGCAGCGCTTTTCCTTCTTTGTCCGTCAGCACGCCTTTGCGGATCAGCGTGACAATCAATTCGTTCAGCACGTACCGCGGCTCGTCATGCCCGCCAGCCGTCGGCGCCGGCGCCGCGGTGCCCTCGGGCTCGACAACCTTCAGCTTCGCCGCCGGCTGCCCCGAAAGCTCGCCCAGCCACTGCTCCAGCACCCACTTCTGTTCCGGCTCGACCTGCGTAAACGCCAGTCCCATTCCCATGCTGTTCTGCGAATAGACGACTCGCGCTTTCGCCTCAAACTTCCTCTGGTCATAAGCCAGACGCACCACCACCAATGTTCCGGTCGGGAACGGGCTCATCGCATCGATGAAGCACCCGCCGATCGCCAAATCGGAACTCCTCCCCGTCACTCGCGCGTCCGTTTGTGACTCCACAACCTCTGCCGCCGCCGTAAACGGGTACCGAGGATGTTTCCGCCGCTCTTCGGGCTTAAGCGCAGCGGCAATCGTCGCTCGTTTGATCTCATCAGGCATTTTTCGGGGTGTCCTTTTCTCCATCTTGGCACACCTCTGCCTTCGCTCGCCGAATAAGTCATTTCCCCGTGCCTCAAATGCAAGCATTTCACCACGTCGCCGCCCCAGGCCCCAACCTACCGCAGCAACTCTCAAACGATCTCTTGATTTTGCGTGCCTTACCCGCGTAACGATTTTGGTTCGCCTCCGGCAACCCTGGCTTCACTTGAGACCCTGACCCCAGGCACGGCCTTGTAGGGCTGAACATAGGCTTCCCCGAAATCACTTGCGGGGATAGGATACAGTAGCGCGCGAAACCGGCCTCCTTTATTGGGGTGCTCGGACAGGCATACAAGGGGTGGGGGACAGAGGACGGAAGCTTAGCCGGGGGTCGGTTGGCGGGACACGGCAGCACGACTTCCAACGAGTCATGCATTGCTTGGTAAGCTAGGCGACTCCATATGTTGCGTGAGGGTCTTTGCCCTGCGATCCATACAATTTGTCGCATGGTCGGAATATGCAAAAACGTATTCGCATTTTCCAATAGCGGTACTTCAACTTTATATAGATATTCCTCTTGACAAGTCACAGGAGCTAAAGTAAAAGTCCGTAAATTTTCTTACCTGGGGGTGCTTGATGCGTGTCCTGCGACTCGGCTCGCTTTTTGTCCTGGGTTTGCTACTTGTTACGAGTAATCAGGCTCAACAATCTACCTCGGTCGCTCCTGCGCGCGACCCGATTGCAATTGCCCTTGTTCAAAAGTCAGTCGGAGCCATGACCACGAACTCTCCATCGGATTCGTCTGCCAGCGGCAACATCACCATCGTAGAAGGTTCAACCACTGAGAGTGGAACAATTAGTATTGAAACTCTAGGTACAAGCGAGTCTGCTGAGACAATTAACCTGCCCGATGGCCAGAGGGCCATCATTTTTTCCAATGGCGACGCCAAGGAAATTAATGGGAATCAATCGGTTAATCCCCCACTCGAACTGATCGTTGTCGACCAGTGCGCAGACTTCCCGCTTCCCCTGCTTTCTGCATTTCTCAGCAATCCCGACGAGTCCTTCCTCTATATCGGACAGGAGTCACTTAATGGAGAGTCTGTCCAGCATATCCAGGTTTGGAATAGTTTCGCTTCCAAGCCTCGATTGCAGAAATTGGCTCCGTTCTCGATGAGAGATATTTGGTTTGACTCTACATCATATCTGCCGGTCAAAGTGACCTATTCGCGTCGTGCAGGGGAAGGTTCTGTCCCTGCTATTCCAGTTGAAATTGATTTTTCGGGCTACCAGAACGTGAACGGTGTGATGTACCCATTCCAGATCAACAAATCCTATAACGGTACACCTTGGCAAACGATCACGATCCAGAGCGTGTCCTTCAACACTGGTCTCACAGACGCACAATTTCAAACGGAATAGAGGAAGACAATGCGCCGATATCTGATTCTCGTCTTCGCGGTTCTTTCGTTGCCCCTTTGTGCTTGGCCTCAGACCACAGGACTCCCTCAGTTCGGCTCACTCGACCAAGTCGGTTTGGAGACGCGCAACAATCAGGACCTAAACATCCTGCTAACAATCCCAATCATGTCGAGTCCGGGCCGAAACGGTCTCGACCTGAACTTCAACGTCGTTTATAACTCCTCGATTTGGTCAAACGTCAGTGGCGCTTGGACGCTAAATAGCTCTTACGTTCCACCTTGGGGTTGGTCCACGGCCTACACCCTAGGCGGTTCAACCTACACTGAGAAGACGACGCAGACGATTTGCTCCCGAACGGACGGCAACGAGTATATCTACAACTATACGTACAGCCACTACGCCTACACAGATCCAATGGGAACGGTCCATAACTTCCCTGTCAGCTTCAATGACAACTACAACGAATGTACCGGCGTCGAGACCTATTCGGGGACGTTCACTGGTTATGCTACCGATGGAACCGGGTACTACATGACTCTCGACTCAACCACGGGCGATGTCACCTCGGTCGTTGCAGAGAACGGATTCAAACTTGGGGGAGGAGGCGCGACCCTCATCGACCGCAACGGAAATTACATCAGTTCCTTTGTGAACGGATCGGAAACAGATTGGACAGACTCTGCTGGGCGCGTTGCTCTGAAGGTCATAACTGGAAGTTCCTCGATTCAGTACGAGTATTTGGACCCGACGAATGGCCAATACGACACCACGACAACTCTGAATCTGGAGACTCTGAACATCAAGACGGACTTTGGCTGTTCAGGAGTCGTCGAATACACGGGTACTGCATCGGTTCCGAAATCAATAACCTTGCCGAACGGACAAAAATATCAATTCAGTTATGAACCTTCCACTTCTGGCTACTATACGGGGCGCTTGCAACAGGTGACACTGCCTACGGGCGGTTACTACGAGTATACCTATACCGGATCGAATGACGGTATCAATTGTCCTGACGGCACGACGCTGAGCATGAACCGTACGGTTAGCGATGGCACGAATTCGGCGACGTGGAATTACGTTCGCAATACTTCAAACCTGACAACGACCATCACGACGCCTCAACTGGCAGACACACCGAACGCTTTTGACACTGTGGTCACATTCAACAGTTCGGCCCAGGAAATCGAGCGGCAAATCTATGCGAACTCCCCTGGTTCAGGCACGCCGCTCCGTACCATCAACACAACCTGGGCATCGAACGGTACCCCTTCTAATGTGCAAACGACCTTAGAAGACGGGACCACCAAGTCCAGTGTTGCCACGACCATCGACTCGAACGGTTTACTCGATAGCGAGACCGAATACAATTTCAGTGGGGGTGCCATTCGCTCGACGAACTATACATACAATACGTCCACGAATTACACGAACTTGAATATCCTCGATCTGCTCACTTCCAAGCAGATCTACAATAGTGGAACTCTGGAATACAGGCAGGACACAACCTACGACGGCGCGACACTAACGAGTTGTCCCACCGGAATACCGCAGCATGATGATACTGACTATCCCTGCACCTTTGTTTATCGAGGGAATCCTACCTCAGTGACAACCTATCAGACGCCCAGCGGACCGAGTGGTGGGATAACGAAAGATTTCACGTACGACTTCTTCGGCAACCTGCTCACCGCGCAACTGAATTGCTGTCAGACCAAAACATGGGCTTACTCGGGGACGACGCAATACAGCGAGCCCGACTCCGTCACCAGTGGAACTTCCCCGACGCAACTCACGACATACGCCACATACAACACATATACGGGTCAAATCGCGACATTCAAGGACGAAAACAACTTGACCACAACTTTTACCTACGATAGCTATCGCAGACCAAAGGAAGTTTCGCAAGCTGGCGGTCAAAGTATCTCTTATTCGTACAACGATACAACTTTCACCACGACGAGCGCGACCACGATAGATTCTTCCAAGACGATCCAGCAGGTTACGACTTTGGATGGCCTTGGCCGCCCGTACCTATCGACTACAGAGGATGCGAGCAATAATGTCTATTCCAACGTAACCGCCGAATACGACCTTGTCGGGCGGGCATACAAAACGAGCAATCCGTATACTGGAAGCGCGTCCTACTGGACGACGACGCAATTCGATGTGCTGGGGCGTCCCATTTCTGTGACATTGCCCGACAATTCCGCGACGACATATTCCTATTCCACCGACACGGCGACTGTGACCGATCCCACCGGAAAGCAGCGGGAGTCTGTGATGGATGCCGCTGGGCGTTTGTCCAGCATTTACGAGCCGGACCCGACGAACGGCAACAGCCTGACGCTGCAAACTTCCTATACTTACAACGCACTCGACGAGCTGACACAGGTTACGCAAGGTGCTCAAACGCGCACGTATGTCTACGATGCGCTTGGACGACTGAATAGCGCCACCACGCCGGAGGGCGGTCAGGTTTGTTACGGAACACTGTCTGGGAGCTCTTGTCTTAGCGACGGCTACGACAATTTCGACAATTTGCTGTATCGAACCGATGCGCGCGGAGTTGTCACAAGCTACAGTTACGACGGGCTGAACCGGCTCACAGGCATCAGTTATAATGTGAGCGGTGCCACGGGGGTCCCGGCCACGGCTTCGGTCGGTCTGACGTATGGCACAAACGTCTCGCAATACAACAATGGGCGGCTGATCACCATGACGGACGGAGTGGGGTCTGAGAATTACACGTACAACAGTCTGGGGCAGATGACGCAGCTTCAAAAGGTCATCAACGGAACGACCTACACGATAGGCTACGCGTACAATTTCGCAAACGAATTGACGCAGATCACATATCCCTCGGGACGCGTCGTTCAGGCGAGCGTGGATCCCATTGGACGGCTTTGCGAAGTCGCGCCATCCACGACGGGCTGCAATACAGCCGCCAGCCCGTACGTCACTGCATACAGCTTTAACACCAACGTGCCAAACCTCGTGACCGGATTCAAGTATGGAAACGGGATTTATGCTTCGTTCGGTTTTTCGCCGGATCGGTTGCAGATGACTTGCCTTGACTATTCGACGACGAACCGGGGCGGCAGTTGCACGCACGATTCCACGTCGAAACTCGGACTGACCTATTCGTATGGCACCTCAGGAAGCAACAACGGGCAAATCTCCAGCATCAGCGATTATGTGCAATCCGGACGGAGCCTGACCTATACGTATGATTCGCTGTACCGGCTGACGAATGCAGCGACGAGCGGCTCGACGGCATATCCCGCGTGGGGTTTATCGGACACCTACGACCGCTATGGCAATCGCACGGCGCAGGGCATCTCGTCGGGCTGCACGGGGATTACCTGCCCGACGAGTTCCCTCACAATTAGCACCTCGACGAATCGAGTGACGGGCTCGCCGTTTCTGTACGACCTTAGCGGCAACATGACCAACGACGGGCTGAACACGCTGACCTACGACGGTGAAGGGCGCGCGGTCAGCGCGGGTAACATCGGCGGTTCGGGAGCCTACACCTACGACGGGAACGGGCTGCGGGTGGAGAAAGTGGCGGGGAGCACGACGACGGTGTACCTTTTCTCTGGGTCGAAGGTGATTGCCGAATATCAGAACGGAGCCGCGCCGAGTGCGCCGACGACGGAGTACGTCTACGCGGGAGGAGCGCTGGTGGCGAAGGTCAACTCCTCGGGGACGTTCTACTATCATCAGGATCATCTGTCGAATCGCATGGTGACGAATTCCAGCGGCGGAGTGTATGCGGAGATGGGGCATTTTCCGTTTGGGGAAGCGTGGTACAACGCGACGAGCGACAAGCTGTACTTCACGACGTACGAGTACGATGCGGAGTCGGGGAATCACTATGCGATGGCGCGTTGCGATGTAAGCCGATTGGGGCGCATGTCATCTCCAGATCCGCTGGCTGGCTCGCTTGCGAATCCGCAATCGCTGAACCGCTATAGTTACTCGATCAACGATCCGGCAAACGTTGTAGACCCTTCGGGCCTTTGCGGTCTTCTCGTCATAGGCGGTGTCGGACAGACGGCGAATGGAGGCCCAGCGACGGCCCAGGAAGAGATTTTTTCGGTTCAAAATCATGCCGAACTGCTCTTTCCTTATGCCAACCAGACCAGCTTTGGAGGTGTGATGAGCGTGATAGCTGGCGGTGCTGCTGTCGAAGGAGTCAAACAAGCAATTCTGGCCGCGGCTCAAACGCCAGGACCCATTAACGTTGTCGCCTTCAGCGGGGGTGCTCAAGCCTTTACTACGGCTGTCGAACAGTTACCCTCAAGTGTTCAGGCTAGAATTGGCAATGTTACGTACTTGTCACCCGGAACCAATGGAACCACATTGTTCGCGTCGCAAAATGGGCAAACGCAAGTATTTTTTGGGGAGGGGCTTAGGGATGACCTTGCTACGATTGCTACTACTGTTCCATCTGGTGTCAATCAGACGTATCTTGACTGCAAGCACGTCGCGAATTGTGAATTTAATGCCGCAGCTTCGTACTTAAACACCTACGCGAAGAATCCCTGTCCGGAGGATCAGAAAAATCCACCGGCGCCATCCAATTCCAACAATAACAATGCGACAGGAATTCAAGGTGGGGGGATAGATTGGGGCGGCTTGGCTATGCTTGACTTTATGGGAGGGGGAGGTGGTAGCAGCTGTTGGTTGTATAGCAAACAAGGTGGAATCGTGACATATAACGGCCCTTGTACTCAGTGATATGAGGCTGCTAGGCTGTAGGGAGTGTTTTTGTGTAACTGACATTCCTGCTGCGGACTTCAGAAGAGTGGTTGTCAGCGGTATACACGTCGTACTTCACAGGAACGTAACCTTGGATGATCTAATTGAGTGTTGAGCGTTTTTTCTCGGGACTACGATGAAACGAGAGTGGCTGGCGATCTGCTTCTACCTCTCGCCGCGAGAGTGGACTGTTCTTCACCTACGAGCACAAACCCTAACGACTTTATCGGTGACTATATGTTTGAGCAGTACGACTGGGTGAAAAATGTTTGGAAAGAACCAATCTTGGTTGGTTGAGCGGGATTATCAACCCGAATGGCTGCGAAGGCTATTGTCACTTCTGGCCCAATATCTTGTGGCTGTGGCGGGTGCCATGATTATCGGATTCCTGCCGGAGGCTCTCTTGAGTCGAGCCTACTACAACACTGGTATTGAGCCGTACTCCCCCGCAATAGCGTTGACTGCTTTTTTGCTTGGTTATTTCGTAAGTCCTCGCGTTCGGAAGGGCCAAGCGGCGACCTTTGTTTGGGTTGTTGGCCTGTTGTGGTTGATATATGGGATGTATGACAGTGTTGGTTATTGGAGTGCGAGTTGGTCGCCGGAGAAGACCCGCTGGGCGTACATGCTTGCGGACTTGTTTGGGCCAACGGATAAGTGCAGCGGCTCAGAATGCATGGGCGAGCTAATCTTTACCACGCCATTCGCAGCGTCGGTTATGTACTCAATCGCGGCATATATTAGAAAGCGTCGGTCGACTAGCACTGGAAGATGAGTTGCTTCCATTCCGATAGATTCGATAATAATGCACACGAATCGATTACGCGCAATGGCGAGCACTTGCCTCACGAACGCAAAACAGCGTTTCATTAGATCATCACGGAGTCAGGGAATCACTACGCGATGGCGCGGTATCACGTGAGCCGGTTGGGGCGGCTGTCTTCGCCGGACCCGATTGCTGGTTCGACGACGGATCCCCAGTCTATGAACCGCTATAGTTATTCCATCAACGATCCTGCGAATATCACAGATCCATCGGGTGCATCAGGGTGCGACACGGTGGAAGCCAAACCTAGGGACAAGTCGCAGCAAGCCTCAGGTGACGGTCCATCGGATTCAGGAGCAGGTACAGCAGATTCGGACGCAAACCCTCCTCAGCAGGCAGGCTGTGGCGGCGCTGACACTCCCTTTGGCGGTGACAGTGGAGATGATGAGATAGGGATCGATGGAGCGGGCTTCGGACCTTCCTCGCTGATGGGTGCGACCGGAGAAGCAATAGGAGGAATAACCATCACTGGGCCGCCCAACCCACAGAAGCAGATTCCTAGTCCGGGTTCCACGCTTTTATGGGGACTAAAATTGGTTAGTACAACAATTGGATGGTGCGGTGATCCAGAGGCGCAGCAGTTATGCCTGATCGGAAACTTCGCGGCAGAACCCTTCGTCTGGAACGCGCAGCCCCAATCATCGCAATCGCCCCAGGGCAACCCTGGCAACAAGTCGCCGCAAGAACCGACACAACAACAACAGTATCAGCAGTGCATGTCCAGCTTCAATAACTCAACCGAGGGACAGGTGACTTCGTTCTTTAGCCTGCTGAACCTTTACAATAATTGGGAGGAGTGGCTTGCCGGCGGCGGCGGGAAACTGGTCGGAGCTAAAGCCCTCAATGCAGAAACCTCGGAGGCAGTTGAAGACTATTCGATCACGGCAGGAAGCACCGCGACAACGACTACTGGATTTGAAACGGCGGTCGGCGGCGGCACCAAGGCGCTTGGCGTTGCAGGAACAGTTACGGTGGTCGCGGCAACTGGGCTTGATGCTCAGGCCCGTTTATCCTGTCAAGTCGGTGGCGGGGCAGCGGCAGCCCAGCTCATACCCGTTTTCCCGTAGTGCGCGATTTGCTAGACGGAGAGCGACGGTCATTATATCCAGTCACGAGTTTTCGGTGGGCGTATTGCACGGATGGCGCGGCATTCTGCTCGGGCTACTGGGGTCTGCGGTATTCCTAGCCAGTGGTCGACAGGATTTGGAACCGCCACCCAGCATTGGTTCTGCGTTCTGGTTTCTTCTGTCACTCCTCTCGACCAGCGGTGTCATTTGGCTTGGTATCGGAGCCAGAATTTGGCTAGGGGCATTGCTGGGCGTGGTGGTTCTTTGCTTGGAGGTTTGGCTGATCCAGCGCTGGTGGCGCCAGGCACACTTCTCCTGAGCGACATTCTGCGTTCGTTCACCTGGGATTCTGCGGGACGTCCGGTGACGATTGCCTATGAGGGCGGCACTGCTGTGCCAGTGACCTACGATGCGCTGGGGCGCGCGGTGACGGCCAGCGGCGGGTTGGGTTCGGGAGCCTGCACCTACGACGGGAACGGGCTGCGCGTGAAGAAAGTGGCGGGGAGCACGACGACGGTGTACCTTTTCTCCGGGTCGAAGGTGATTGCCGAATATCAGAACGG
>JASHRL010000233.1 GCA_030037355.1 Candidatus Acidiferrales bacterium
TCCAGATCGTGCTTCAGCCCGAGCGCCTCGCAGACAGCACTGGCGATCGCTTCGGTGCCTGCCAGTCGACCGGGGCCCGTCATTCCACAGGCGAGATAGCCCTCATCCGGCTGGACGATGCGCACGCCGCGCGCTCGCAGCGTCTCCAGATTTTTCTGCGTTGCGGGATGCTCCCACATGTTGACGTTCATCGCGGGCGCGACAATCACAGGCGCCTTCGTGGCAAGATACAGTGTGGTCAAAAAATCATCGGCGATGCCGTTGGCGAGTTTCGCCAAAATATCAGCTGTCGCCGGCGCAATGAGGAGCAAATCGATCCGTTGCGCGACGGCGATATGTTCGATGGCGCTTTCGACATTCGCGGAAGTTTCTTTTTCGCCAAAAAGGCCTGTGATTACTTTCTGCCCCGTCAGCGCAGCAAATGTGAGCGGCGTGACGAATTCCTGCGCTCCGCGCGTCATCACGACCTGGACGTCGATTTTTTCCTGCTGCAGACGGCGAACAAGCTCCGCCGCCTTATAAGCAGCCACTCCGCCCGAGACTCCCAACGCGATACGCATCGATATTTCCTACGAAGGCCTAGGACTTCCTCTGCTTTCCGTCTTCGGCTGAACCATCGGCCGATTCCGGAAGCTCAAACTCCAGCATCCCCTTCAGCAATTCCTCTTCGGCGACGCGCGTATATTTGTGGTTTCTGGGATTCTCAATCAATGGCCTGCCGCCGGCCATGAGTTGCCGGGCGCGGCGCGCCACAAGCACTACGTAAGCGAATCTGCTATCTGGTGTTTCGGATGAAACCGCCATAAATGCATTATCCTCCAAACGATTCCAGTATTTTGCGAACGCGATCCCGATTTTGCATCGTCCGGCAACGCGCTCCATGAGCGATTGCCTGAACAGCGTGGCCCGCCGACTCGAGATTTTCGTTGATTACGACATAATCGTAATCCACGTACTGCTCCATCTCCAAGCGGGCCTGTTCGAGCCTCCTGCGTATCTCATCCTCACCATCCAGGCCACGGGCGCGAAGGCGCGTTTCCAGCTCTTCCCTTGACGGAGGCACGATAAAAATAGCGATCGATTCCGGGACTTTTTGCCGAACCTGCCTTGCGCCCTGAACATCGATTTCGAGCACTAGATCCTTTTTCTGTGTGCGCGCTTCATCCAGCCATTTCCTCGGCGTGCCGTAGCTGTGCTTGCCGAAAACACAGGCATACTCAAGGAATTCTCCGTTTTGCACCATTCGCTGGAACACGTCCTGGGATACAAAATGATACCACCGGTTGTCGCTTTCCCCCTGACGAGGCGGACGCGTGGTGACGGAAATCGAAAGCATCGTCCCGGGAAGCTCCAGCAACTTTTTCACGAGCGTAGATTTGCCCGACCCCGAGGGCCCCGAAACGATAAAGACGAGTGGTTCATGCGATTCAGCCATCGTTGCCCGACAATGTTACTCGACGTTCTGCACCTGTTCGCGAAGTTTTTCGATCTCGGATTTCAATTCAAGCCCAAGCTGCGTGATTTCAAGCCCGCCGCTATCGATTCCGTTTGTTTTCGAAAGCAATGTATTCGTCTCGCGTTGCATTTCCTGCAGCAGGAAATCGAGCTTTTTGCCAGCTTCCCCACCCGCTTCCAGCAAGCCGCGGAATTGCTGGACATGGCTCTTGAGACGAGCCAATTCTTCAGTCGTATCGCTGCGCTCGGCGGCAAACGCGGCTTCCTGCGCCAGCCGATTTGGATCGAGCGAATAATTTCCCAGCAATTCTTTCAAGCGAGTCTCGAGTCGTTTTGCGTATGCGGGCTGGGCGCGTTGCGCAAGAGCTTCGATTTTCTGCGCCACCTGCGTCACGTTATCGAGGCGAGCCGACAACTCCGCGCCGAGCGCCCGGCCCTCCACTTGCTTCATTTGTTCCAACCGGTCGATTGCCTGCCCCAAACAGGAGCGGACGACAGTACTCAGCGCTTCGAGCTCATCATCTGCAGGAGCTCCGGACGACGCGACGCCGGGCAAACGGAGTATCGCCGCGACATCCGGATCTGCCTTGAAACCAAATTGCTCGCTCAATGACATTGCAGCTTTCAAATATTCGGCAGCTACTTCACGATGAATCGTAATCGAGTTTTTCTTCTCTGCTTCGACCTGCACGGTCACGTCCAGGTGTCCGCGGCGAATTCTTTCGCGCGTTAGCTGACGGATTTCCGTCTCGAGCGCGTCCCACCCTTCCGGCATTCGGATACGCACGTCGAGAAAGCGATGGTTCACGCTCCGCAGGCTCAATTGCACAGCCCAGCCATTTTGCTCGACGCGCGCCTGCGCGTATCCCGTCATCGACTTGAGCATCGGGGCAGACATATTACACGGGTCCGGCAGTCATCGGCGGCTCAATTTCCTGGAATTGAAGATTGTAAAGCCGCGCGTAAGCGCCGCCCTGAGCGAGGAGTTCCTCATGAGTGCCGCGCTCCTTGATTGTTCCTTCTTCCAAGACAACGATCAAATCGGCGCGGCGGACGGTCGAAAGCCGGTGCGCGATCACGAATACAGTGCGGTTTTCCATTAGCGTGTTCAATGCGCGCTGCACGAGCATCTCCGACTCTGTGTCCAGTTCCGATGTCGCTTCGTCGAGAATCAGGATAGGCGCATCTTTCAGCAGCGCCCGAGCGATCGCAAGCCTCTGCCGCTGGCCGCCGGAGAGACGCTGGCCGCGATCTCCAATCCTCGTCTGATAACCCTGCGGCAATTGTGTGATGAAATCGTGCGCCAAAGCGGCCTTTGCCGCGGCAACAACGCGCGCTTCCGGCAAATCGGGACGCCCGTAGCACAGATTGTTCCAGACGGTATCGTTGAATAAAATGGTTTCCTGCGTGACGATGGCGAATTGCTCGCGCAAAGAGCGCAGGTTCACATCGCAGATGTTGTGTCCGTCGATCAGCAACGCTCCCATGGTTGGGCTGTGGAATCGCGGCAGCAGATTGACGAGAGTTGTCTTCCCCGCGCCGCTCGAACCGACAATCGCCAACACACTTCCGACCGGCACACGCAAGTCGATATCGCGCAGAATGATTGGGCCGCTCTCGTACGCAAATCCCACATTGTCAAACGCCACTTCGCGTGAAAATCGCTGCAATGCCGGCGCGTCCGGCTTGCCCGACGCTTCTTCTTCCAGCGCGAGGAACCCGATCACCTGAACCGAAGCGCCCGCCGCCAGTTGGAACTGATGATACAAACTTCCCACGCGCTTGATGGGTGTATAGGCGTTGAAAAGTGAGAAAACGAAGCTCGCCACCATGCCCAAATCCATCGCTCCGCTACGGATTTCGCCGCGTGCGTACAGTAACAGCACGGCAAACACCACCGCGCCAAGCAAGTCCATCATCGGCGAGGTCACGACATACGCCTTCACCCAGCGCATGTTTTCGCGCAGCAAGCGCCGCGCGGTTTCGCGGAATTTCTGAATTTCAAAATTCTCCATGCCGAAGGCTTTCACGACGCGATTGCCGCTCACCGTTTCCTGCAAGATCTGGCTCAGGTCCGCCACGCGCGTACGCGTGTTCTGCACCGACTTGCGAATGCGCTTTCCCAGCCATCCCACCGGATACACAACGAGCGGAATCACAATCGCCGATCCGATGGCGAGCCTCCAGTTCAACCACAACAGCACGGCCACAAATGCCGCCAGCGCGAATACCTGCTGGAAAAAGTCCGCCAGATTCTCCGAGAGCGCGGTGCGCACCTGGTCCACGTCGCTGATAGCTGCAGACATGACTCGCCCGGTCGGATTGTGCTGGAAAAACCCGATCGGCTGGCGCACGAGTTTTTCGTATACCAGGTTGCGGAGATCCGTCACGCCGGCGTGCCCCGCGTATTGAATCATCGTGCTGCCGAAAAACTCGGCGAGCGCTTTGACAAAGAAAATCACCACGAGGCAAATTGCGAAAATCGTCCACACGTAGTGAATATTCGAAGGTAGGAACGAATTGAGATAAATCGCGCGGTTGCTGTGCGGCAAAGTGATGAGTTTTACGCGGCTCGTCGATTTGCTGGGATCGAGAATCACGTTGACCGCGGGGATGATCATCAGCGCGATCAGGCCCTGACAAACTCCCACCAAACCCAGCAATACCACGCCGAAAAACAGACGCCAACGATAGGGCCGCACAAACTGAAATAATCCGCGCAGTTCAGACGAAATTTTCACGCGCCCCAGTCCTCACGACGCCGAGCGTTCCAAATCCCTGTGTTCCAATTTCGTGGTGTAGCCGCGCTTCGCGAGTGCTTTCGCAACCGCCTCGGCCATCATCACCGAACGATGCCGGCCGCCGGTGCATCCGAAAGCGACCGTAAGATAGCTCTTCCCTTCCCGGATGTAATGCGGAATCAGATATGCGAGCAGCCCGTCGATGCGCCGCAGGAATTCGCCGGTCTGCTTGAAGGAACGTATATATCTTGCCACGCGCGCGTTCTTGCCGCTATACGGGCGCAGCTTCGCGATGAAATACGGATTTGGCAGGAAACGAACGTCGAAGACAAGATCGGCGTCCGCCGGCAAACCGAAGCGATAGCCAAAACTCATCAGAGAAATCAATAGCGGCTTGCGGCCAGCTTTCTGGAAACGCTCAATAATGAACTGGCGCAAATCATGCACGGTGAATTTCGTTGTGTCGATCACCACATCGGCAAGAGCTCGAATCCCAGCCATCTGTTTCTGCTCAAGGCGGATGCCTTCGGCGATAGAAAATTCAGCGCCCATCGGATGCGGGCGCCGTGTCTCATTGAACCGACGCGCCAGCGCCTGCTCACTTGCCTCAATGAAAACCAGCGTCGCTGGATATTCCCGCCGCAATTTCCGGTATACGTCCGGCAGACGCTTCAGTTGTTCGCCTTCGCGCGCGTCCACGAGCAGCACGGC
The DNA here is from genome assembly GCA_030037355.1 of Candidatus Acidiferrales bacterium. Lineage (GTDB taxonomy): Bacteria > Acidobacteriota > Terriglobia > Acidiferrales > UBA7541 > DAHUXN01. The sequence goes on from JASHRL010000233.1 coordinate 4,908, forward strand.
GCGCTCAAACTCGCCGCCGCCCTCCATGTACAATTCGGCGAAGGAAGGGATGAACGATACGGGCAGATTATCGACGCAATAGAATCCCAGGTCTTCGAATGTTCGCAGAACCGAGCCTTTGCCTGAGCCGGAAAGGCCCGTGAGAATGACCAGCTGACGATTCTGTTGCGTATGGCTGGGCGCCAAAGCGTCGCTCTTCAGTTCTTTTGACGTCGCTGATGCGTGCTCGGAATGCGCAGGTCTTCGCGATATTTCGCCACGGTGCGCCGCGTCACGTGAATCCCCTCTTCGTCGAGCCGCTTGGCGATCTGCTCGTCGGTCAACGGATGCGTGGCATCTTCTTCTTCGATCATTTTCTTTACTCGCCGCTTCAGTGACAGCAACGACATGTCGCCACCTTGCGGCCCGTTCACGGATTCCGAAAAGAAATAGCGCAGCTCGAAAACGCCTTGGGGCGTGTGCGCATACTTGTTCGCGACGGCGCGGCTGACGGTGGATGGGTGCACGCCGACTTCTTCGGCGACTTCTTTAATCATCATGGGCTTCAGTTGATCCACGCCGTAATTCAGGAAGTCTTGCTGGCGCCGCAGAATCGACTGGCAGACACGCACGATCGTGTGTTTGCGCTGTTCGATATTTTTCATCAATTGCACGGCGGCGCTGAAACGCTCTTTGACGTAGTTGCGCACGTCGCGATCCGCCGCGTCGCGCGCCAGCAGCTTGCGATACACGGGACTCAAGCGAAGCTGCGGCATATCGTCGTCGTCCAAGAAAGCCTGCCATTCGCCGTCGACTTTGCGGAACTGGATGTCCGGCTCGACGAGACGTGGCTCAGTTCTGTTATAGCGAAGGCCCGGTTTGGGATCGAGGCGCTTCACAACGTCCACAGCGCGCTTGACGGCTTCAATCGGACGGTTCAGCGCTCTGGCGATCTCTTTGAGTTGATTGTTTTGCAGCATCTTCAACTGATCGGAAATGATCTGCTGAGCCAGCGTATTCTGCGGATCCAGCAGTTTCACCTGCAAGAGGAGACATTCCTTCAGATCGCGCGCCGCGACACCCGGAGGGTCGAATTCTTGCACCACAGCGAGCGCTTCTTCGACGTCTTCGGGTGAGTAGCCGCCGGATTGGGCAATTTCTTCGAGGGTCGCCACCAAATAGCCGTTTTCGTCCAGATTTCCGACGATGACTTCAGCGATCTTCTGTACTTGTTCACTGCAAATGCTGACGCTCAACTGCCAGAGAAGATAATCGGCAAGATTTTGCGGCGAAGATAAAAATTTATCGAATCCCGGTTTTTCGGTCTCTTCGCGCTCGCTTCCAGCGCCGGTGGACGCTCCGGTATCCAGATATTTGGTAAAAAACGAGCCAATGTCGAACTCGTCGAATGGATTAGCCTCTTTCGTCTCCGGAACTTTTTCGGTTTCTTCCTTGACGAATGTCTCGTCGGTGTAATTCTCGGTGACCACGCCATCATCGCCGAGCACTTCCAGCATGGGGTTTTCCATCACTTCTTGATTGATCATCTCGCGGAGTTCGAGCCGGTTGAGCGCCAGCACGCTCACCATTTGCACGAGTCCCGGCGTCAGAACTTGCCTTTGCGCAAGCCGGAGGTTCAATTTGGGCTGAAGAAAGTTCATAGCCTCAGTTCAGACGGAAATTCTCTCCCAGGTAGAGCCGGCGGACGTCCGCATCCTGGCTCAATTCGCCGGGTGTTCCTGAACTCAAGATCTTTCCGCCGTGAATGATGTATGCGCGATCCGTCACAGCGAGCGTGTCGCGGACGTTGTGATCCGTTATCAGGGTGCCGATGCCTGCGGCGCTCAAGTCGGTGATGATTTTCTGCAAGTCCAGGACGGTCAGAGGGTCGATTCCAGAGAAGGGCTCGTCGAGCAGCACAAAGGAAGGCTGCAGCGCAAGCGAGCGCGCGATTTCCAGGCGGCGCCGTTCGCCGCCGGAAAGGACATAACCTTTGCTATAGCGAATTCCTTCGAGTCCCATCTGCGCTAGCAACTCCTCCACGCGATCACGCCGCTGCTCGGCCAGGATCGGGAGCGTCTCGAGCACAGCGAATAAATTGTCTTCTACAGTCAGCTTACGGAAAACAGAAGGTTCCTGGGGAAGATAGCTGATGCCGCTGCGCGCACGAAGGTACATGGGGAGGTCACTGATGTCCTCGCCATCCAGCAGGACTCGTCCGAAATCCGGGCGCGCCAGCCCGACCAAAATATAGAACGTAGTGGTCTTACCAGCGCCATTCGGCCCGAGCAGCCCCACCACTTCACCCTGGTGAATCTCCAAACTGACATTATCGACGACCGTGCGGCCTCGATAGCTCTTGCTCAACTCGGCGGCTTGGAGTTTCAACATGCGAATTCATTTCGCAACCCGGTGCATGGTCACGGTTCGCGTGCCTTTTTCCGACTTCACGAGAATCGTATCACTCGCTAAAAAGAAGGTCAATTCACGGCCCGTTGTGGTGTTTCCAGAACCGTCTGACAGTGTGGGTTGCCCTCCTGAAAGCACAAATTTTCCGTCGCGCGCATCGTATTCGCCCCGTTCAGCGGCGCCGATACGCCCATTCTGTTCGATGCGCACTGCGCCCTCGGCGATGGCATGGTCGAGCTTCTGCTGGCCGCCATGGTCATCGGAAAGGAAGAGTTCCATGGTTCGGCTCGAAATCGTCCCTTCTGTCGAGCGCGCATCCACTCCGTCGGAGAAGTCCACTCGATTCGCATCGCCTCGGTAGTCGACCTTTGGCGCGCGCACTTGCCAAATCGTGGGGTCTTTCGTCTTCGAATTCTTATCTGGAGGTTCCTCGAAGGTCGCTAAGACGTTTCCACGAGCCTCGGCTCGATTGTCATCCCTCCAGAATTCGATCGTTTGGCCCTGGAGCAGCGCAGAGTCTTGCCAGAAGCGCGCATGTCCTGAAAACGTTGCATGTCCGCTGCCTTGTGGCGCGCTCGATTGGTGCGGAGCAAATGTGCCGGTCATCTCGTCCGCGGATACATTCGCAGGTCCTGTATTTGCGGCGCTATTCCGGTCGGGCTGGTTTGCGGTGTAAGTTGCGACCACGTTTCCGTTCGCACTCATTTCGCCCGTTTTCTGATTCATCTCGATGTGTGACGCACTTAACTTCGAAGTGGCATCCGAAACTTCGGCGGAATTTGTCAAGACAAGCTCGTCCGTGTCGCGCGTGATTCTCGCTCGATCTGCACGAGCTGTCTGATCCCCCTGGCGAATTGTCACGGATCCGTCTTCGTCGAGCGTCTGCCAAGCTCTATCGCCAGCGCCAAACGTCGCCGTAAGATTCTGCGCCGTGGTCGTCTGCGCTGGCTTCGAGTCTTCGGTGTGAGTCACTTCGACTCCCGACGCGCCATGGAGGAAATTCAACTCACTTCTCGCGTCAAATGTCGCGGCCAACTTTCCCGCTTGAATCTGATCGGATTCGCCAGGTCCGCTTGTGACGACTCGCCCTGGCGCCAAAGTTTCTGCGGTATCGACATGCGCCGTCTTGCCGCTTTGGTCTGGAGCAAAATCCAACCGCAGCGCATCCGTTTCCAAGGCTTGCTTCGTCTGTCCACGCTGCGTTTCCGCGTGAACGCTTCCCGTCGCAAGCATTTCTTGCGGCATGCTGTCACCATTTCCCGCAACCATCATTAGCTCAATGTGATTTGCGGATAATCGACTCATGCCATCCGGCCGATTTTGCTGGCCGCGGGCGTTTCCGGTGGCAACAATCTTTTCCAACGCGTCGCCAGGCCCCAGTGAGGCTTGCATCTCTTCCGCCGTAAGAAGAGATGACGCGGTCCGCGCATCCTTGCTATTGAGTTGGGGCTGCCCAGTCGCAATCACAGTTTTCGGCTGCATTGTGGCGTCCAGCACCAATTCCAACTCTCCTGCCGTAAGCGTCCGCTGCGCTTGCACGGCCCTTACAGGCCCTGAAAGCAGCAAGACGCCACTGTTTCTTTGAAACTCCAACGCACTGCCGTTCAAAAACACGGGGAGAATCTGCTGCTTCCCGCCCGGCATGAGCTTCAGCTCAACGTCGCTTTGTAGCTTCACGTCCTCGCTTTGCGGATCGTAGACGATTCCAGTTCCTCGCCCTTCTCCCGCCGGAAATGTCAGTGCAACGGCGTTTGGCGTGGTCACTTTTCCCGAATCGTGATCAAACAAAATATTGCTCGTCTGCAGGTGCATGCTCGGCGCGGCGGATTTGGCATTGGCGTCTCTCAAATCAACTTGCACCTGCCCCTGGCAGCGGATGCTCCCCGAAGTGGGTTCATAGCTGCACTGGCCCGCGCGCACGGTATCGTTGCGATCGCCCTTTTGCCCGTAGATCGTTATCAGCACGTCTTCGAGCAAGCTGCGATTTTCGTCCTTGTATTCTGTCGCGCGCGATGCGTGCACCGTGAAAAGCACATGGTGGTTAACGGTCCTCACGATCGCGAATCCCGCTGACTCCTGAGCCACACTGGCTGGTACGGGCACCGGCATATTCTTCTGTGTGGCTCGCGCGCCGATTCGTCCTCGCAGGTAAACGGCGAATACCACGAGCACGATAGCGATGGCAACGCCAGCGGACCATCGGGCGTATCGCGCAGCTTCCTTATTTTTCATGCCGTGAGTCTCTGCTCGATGAGCAAGTCATCTCTCCACAACACTTAGAGGCTGAGTATAGAAAACAGGTTTGTGCCTCACAATAGATTCCAGCGACTGCGAATCCTACTGCACACGCCAAGCATCTCACTTTCGGGAGAAAATCATGCCGAAAATGAAAGTTGCACAAGTCGCGAAACCTGGCGCGGATTTCGAAGTCGTCGAGCGCGAAATCCCTCAACCGGCGCCTGGTCAAGTCCGGATTCGAGTGCATGCCTGCGGAATTTGTTTCAGCGATCACCTCACGAAGGATGGCCTTTGGCCGGGCGTCGCATACCCCCGCGTGCCGGGACACGAGGTGGCAGGAGAAATCGATGAAGTTGGCGCCGGTGTTGCGAACTGGAAGAAAGGCCAGCGTGTCGGTGTCGGATGGCACGGCAAACACGACGGTACATGCCTAACTTGCCGTCGCGGAGATTTCGGCAACTGTCCGAGTTTGCAGGTATCTGGGATCAGTTTTGATGGCGGCTATGCGGAATACATGATTGCTCCCGTCGAAGCGCTGGCGGCGATGCCAAATGGTCTCGATGCAGCTGAAGCCGCGCCGCTGATGTGCGCGGGCGTCACGACATTCAACTCATTGCGCCATGCCGGCGCGCTTCCCGGCGACCTGATCGCCGTGCAAGGAATTGGCGGACTCGGCCACCTAGGAATACAGTTCGGCAGCAAGTCCGGCTATAGAGTGGTCGCCGTTGGCCGCGGCCCGGGGAACGCACCGCTGGCCAAGAAACTCGGCGCGAGCGCGTACGTCGATAGCCAGGCCACAAACGCGGCCGAAGAATTGCAGAAGCTCGGCGGTGCGAGAGTCATTTTGGCGACTGCGCCAAATTCGAAGTCGATGTCGTCACTCATCAATGGCCTTGGACCGAATGGAAAAATGGTCGTGCTGGGCGCGGCGCCTGAGCCAATCGAGGTTGCGCCGATTCAGCTCATCCAAGGAAAGAAAGCCATTCAGGGCTGGCCATCAGGAATTCCCACGGATTCAGAGGATGCGCTGCGATTCGCGGAGCTGACTGGCGTTCGGCCGATGATCGAGAAATTTCCCCTGTCCAAAGTCAATGAGGCTTTCGCGCGAATGACCAGCGGCAAAGCGGAATTCAGAGTTGTATTGACGATGTAAGCTTCCAGCGGGATGGCGGACGAGAAAAAATCCCGCCCTTAGGTAGCGAGTTTAACTCTGAGGCAAGACGCCCGTATTTGCCGCAGCAACGCGGTCACGCGTCGTATTCTTCACCAGGTACATGGCCTCATCGGCCAAATGCAGAAGCCCGGCTTTGTCGGCGGAGTCGACGGGGTATGAAGCCACGCCGACGCTGGACGTGACATGCACATTCAAGCCAACATCCTTCAGCCACGTTGTACCCCGGATCAATGCATGCAGTCGCTTAGCGACGCGGCACGCATTTTCTTTGGAGGTCTGAGGCAACAGCAGCACGAATTCATCGCCACCATACCGAAACGCAAAATCGATCAGGCGGCAATTGTCTTTGATCACGTTACCGATTTCGCCCAGCAACTTTGATCCCATTAGATGCCCGTGCGTGTCGTTCACGCTCTTGAAGTGGTCGAGATCAATAAAAATAAGCGAGAACTCATAGCTGTAGCGGTGGGAGCGATAGATCTCCGTGTCCAGCATGAAGTTGAGATGCCGCGCGTTGTAAAGGCTTGTGCAATCGTCGGTAATCGTGAGTTCATGAATTCGCTGCACGTGCCGCGCGTTTTCGATGGCGATCGCCGCATAATCCGCAAGCGCCTCGAGCAAAGCTAATTCTCGCGGGCTGAAACCTGCGTCGCCTACGCAATTGATCAGCTCGATCACGCCGAGGCACTGGTCCCGGAAACGAACGGGAACGGCCACGATGGACCGCGTTTGCATCTTCGTTTTTTCGTCAACCTGAGAAAAGAACCGCGAATCAGTTCGGGTGTCGGGCACGACGACCACTTCTCCCGTTTGCGCAACCCAGCCTGCAATTCCCTGACCGAGCTTGATTCGCACATCCTTCAATGCATCAGAGCCTTCGCCCGTCGCGATCTCGAAGTAGAGTTCTTGTTTCTCCGTGTCCATTAGCAACAATGACCACGTATCCGGCCGCAGCACTTCGTTGATTTTTTCCATGATGGTGCGCAAAACCTGATCGAGCTGCAGAGAAGAAGTGAGCGCTTTGCCGAGTTCATGGAACACGGCAACTTCATTTCCCTCTGCCACAGGTTCATGGCGCACTACGGCTGGGTTTCGGCGGCGTTCGACTCCGTGAAAGGGTTTCGGTTCGGGCACTTTTCGGTTCAGACCGCCAAAAATCGGTTCGGGTGGATGCGATTCACCTTCGGGCATCGCTCGCATTATAAGGACGCAGATGCGGGACTGCAACCAACAGCATTGCTGCTGTGCGTAAGAGTCAAATCAATTCAACGGCATGGTACCAGTCGCGAGAGCATTGATTGACACCCCTCTCATGGCCGCCTATATTTTTTATTGAGCATGCTCCCATGAGCCCTACTTCGCATGTGTTTGGCGAACATTTGAAGCGCGAGCGCGAGATGCGCGGCGTTTCGCTCGAGGAAGTTGCGGCGGCCACGCGCATCAGCATCCGTTTCCTCGAAGCGCTGGAAAATGAACAATGGGAGCGGCTCCCCGGAGGCATTTTCAACCGTGGATTCATACGCTCGGTCGCAAGGTTCCTCGGACTGGATGAAGAAGGGCTCGTCGCGGAATACGCACTCGAAACACGCGAGCGCCCGGAAATCGCGGTCTGGACCAAAGAACCTGTCCGCAAGCGGCCAAACTGGTTCGCCATTGTAGCCACAATTCTCTTTGTGGCACTCATCATCGCTGGTGCGATATACGGGTATCGCCAGTACGGGCAAGCCATCAGCTCCTGGCATCAGTCACATCCGATTTTAAGGACGGTATTCGCGCGCTTTGCTCATCAGAAAGGCGTCGCTTCGCCCAGTGCGCCGAATCAACCTGCAGCGGCGCCACCAGTCCAACCGCTCTCTCATTCGGTAGTCTCGACAAAACCTGCGTCCCAAGCTCCCGCTCAAATGCAAGCGGGAAAGACCTCGACGAATTCGACGTCTGCGCCCACGTCAGCAGCGTCGCCCACTTCTGAGTCGGCATTGGCCTCTGCCCCAATGGAACTGAAGGTCGAGGCGGGCGAGACATCCGACGTAGTTGTTCTTGCTGACGGCAAGACAGTCTTCTCCGGCAAACTGGAGGCTTTGCGGACTCTGACTCTTCACGCTCAGACAAGCTTTACGGTTTCTTCAAGCCAGTCCGGCGCCGTTCTTTTGGAACTCAACGGCCGCACAGTGCCCCCTCTTGGCCCTCCCGGCCAGCCGGGCAAAATCACACTGACGCGCGACAACCTGAAGTCGAGTTTGGGAGGCCCAAATTAGCGAAGACGTTCGCGCGGAAATTATTTCCGGCCATGCACGCCCGGAGAGGAAACTGGCCGTGTGCACCGGCGGAGTTTCGCTCACTCCTGCCGAGCGCGCGGAAATTCTCACGATCCTCGCGTGGGATCCCGAAGAAGGGATCGCCCAAAGGGCAGCCTCGGCCCTCGTTAGCATGCCTCCCGAGAGTTTTGTGGCGGCACTGGAGCGCGCGGATGCTGCTCCAGTAGTTTTCAACTACTGCGCGGAAAATCTCGGCGACAAACCCGGAATCGCCGACGCGCTGGCGAAAAACCCTTCATGCCCCGCCGAGACGGTTTACAAGGTCGCAGGACATGTCACAGCCACTGGCATCCAGGCTTTGCTCGACACTCTGGAGCGGCTGATTTCCTCCGTTCCCTTGATTGATGCGCTGGCATCTTCGTCTGCCGCGAACGCGGAACAACGAGGATTGCTGGGAGAACTGCTGGAAGGCGCTCTGGGAGAGAGCGATTATGAAGATGCAGTCTCGGCGATCCCTATGGATCGGGAGAAGCGTCAGACTCTCATTCAGCGCCTGGCAAAAATGAATGTCGTCCAGCGCGTGCAACTCGCCTTGCTGGGCGGGCGCGAAGAGCGCATCGCTTTGATTCGCGATCCAAACAAAGTCGTCCAGCGTGCGGTCTTGCAGTCGCCGCGACTGACCGAATCCGAAGTGGAAAGCTTCGCCGCGATGACGACACTTACCGCTGAAATCCTTCGCATCATTGCCGGCAACCGCCTTTGGATGAAGAGCTACACAATCTCTCGCAACATCACGTCAAATTCGAAGACACCTCTCGACATTTCCTTGCGTCTCTTGCCGCGCATCAACCCGCGCGACTTGAAAATCCTCTCAACCAGCAAGAATGTCCCGGAAACTTTGCGCGCCATGGCCGCGAAGATGGCAAACGCGCGAAACGAAGCTCGCAAGGAATAAACTTTGCGAAACGAGCCGCTCCGCTGGCAGCCCGGGAAAGACTCTTAATGAAATTCAGTTCTCGGATGCGGGGGCGTGAATAGCCAGCGACGCCTGTATCTTTTTCGCATATTCTCGGGCCTTCGCTAGAATCTGGGCCTGATCCAGTGTCAGCATCTTCCGGTGCTCCATCACAACTTTCCCGCCAACGATCGTCGTATCCACATCACTCGCCTTCAACGCGTACACAAGTTGCGAATATACGTTGGACATCGGCGTCGCGTGTGGCGCATCGGTGCGAATCAAGATCAAATCCGCTTTCTTCCCGGCTTCAAGCGAACCGATCTCTTTTTCCATGTGCAGCGCGCGCGCTCCGTTAATGGTCGCCATGGCTACGGCCTGTTCCGCGGGCAGGGCTCGCGGGTCCATCCGCGCCACTTTCTGCAATTTCGCAGCGATATCCATCTCTTCGAACATATCGAGATCATTGTTGCTTGCGGCGCCATCGGTTCCGAGACCCACCGGCACACCAGCCGCAATCAGATCGACCACAGGGCTCACGCCGCTCGCTAATTTCATGTTGCTCGATGGATTGTGCACGCACCCAACATCACGGCTCGCCAGCAATCGCATGTCTCCGGCGTCCACCCAAACGCAATGCGCAGCGGTGACATCTGG
>JASHRL010000234.1 GCA_030037355.1 Candidatus Acidiferrales bacterium
GGGTAATAGAAAACGACCGCTTATACCGCAGGCCGCGGGGAGCAGAGCAATTCCTTCCCACTGAGGTTTCAGCCCACTTTCAGCCATTGATAAGGGAGGGCGCAGATCGCACCATTTGGATTTTAGCGCCTGTCTCAGGAACCAAGTTGGGCCAAAAACGCCTCAGCCAGATTCAGCAGATCGATCAATCCGGGCGGCGGCTCGTTGGCCCAATGGACGTCGGCGATCCAAGTGACCTTCTGCCAAGCGCTGACGGCTCTCTCTGGATCGTGAAACCCAGTGACGAACTCCGGCGCTTTCAAACTTCACACCTATTGGGCTCGCGTTCGCGTTACAAGACTGAGACTTCGGACGTAGTACGGCTCGGGGGTGGAGTGGGAGCCCCGGACTTTCACGCGCTCATGCCGGACGCTGACGGTGGCGTTTGGGCCGGAGGATTCGACCGACTCCAGAGATTCGCTCCGGCAACGCTGGTTGCCGCTGTACCCGGTGCCGACGCTGGGTATTGGTATAGCTGCGTCGATCCGCGCGGCGACGTTTTCATCTCGCATGCTCCGTCGGAGCTTTACCGAATCCATGATGGCCGCTTGGCCCGCATCAAAGCCGTAAAGCAAGTTTGGAATATTTCCTGCGCCCGCGACGGCACTGTGTTTATGGATGCTAACGGCATTGCCACTCTGCGCGACGGCAAGCTGGGTCATCTGCCATTCCTCCCGGGATTTTCAGGGTACGGCGACGACTACAGCTTCACAGGCTTCCTGCCATTGCCCGACGGCAGCGTGCTCGGCGTAGCCGCAGGAACCACCAGAGCCACCGGTCTGTGGCATTACAAAAACGCGCAATGGTCGCGCTTTTTTCCGAACGAACATTTCGCGGAAATAACTGCGATGTTCGTGGACTCCCGCGGAACCATCTACCTCGGTCACGACGATGGCGCCATCAGCTTGATCCGCGGAGATAACTTCACCAGACTGCCCACGGGTCCGATTCCGATAAGCGCCGTCAACGGTTTTGCAGAGACTAGCTTCGGAGTGTTCGCGCATGCCGCGCGCGGTATCGGCCTCGTCCGGAGGGACGATTTCCAACTTCTCCACTTCAAGGAACCTGACTACTCCAAGGGCGTAACCGGTCTGGCTCAGGCGCGAAATGGAGATATTTGGATTAACGGCTTTGATGGCATCGTTCGTATTCCATCAGCTGAGATTCTTGCTGCGCTCGCAGACCCCGAGCACAAAGTTTCAGCGGACAATTTTCAAGAGCAGAACTTCAAGGGTCCCAGCATGTTGCTGCTTTTCAGCGACACCGTCCACGCGGACACTGGCGGCAAGCTTTGGGTTTCCATGCTGAATGGAGTGGTCTCCGTGGATCCACAACATCTCGGCCCTCGGCTCCCCCCAAAACTTACGATTCGCGCAATTACTGCGGACGGCTCGATGCCAAATTCGCGTGCGGAATTTCTCCCAAACATTGCAACTCTCGAAGTGCAATACTTTGGCGTGGATCTTACAGACCCGCGGAGTGTGATCTACCGCTACCAGTTGAAAGGCTTTGATCCCGGTTGGCAGGACGTCGGCCATCGTACTGAGGCCATCTATACTCACCTTCGGCCCGGCCGATACACCTTCCGAGTAATGGCATCGAACGGAGATGGAATCTGGACCGAGCCTGTGGCGTCCCTTCCTTTCACAGTTCTGCGGAGCTTCTATCAAACCTGGTGGTTCGCTGCTCTGTGTGTGGCTTCAGGCGTTCTTTTGATGTGGCTCGTGCTGGCCGTGCGCGTCAGATCCGTTTCCCGCTCTGTCAGGATAAGAGCCGAGGAGCGAGCGGACGAACGCATTCGCATCGCCCGTGAACTGCATGACACGCTATTGCAGGGGGTGCAAGGACTTCTGCTTAGTTTTCACACTGCTGCGCAGAAGGTGCCCGCCGAGCACGAGTCCAAAAGAGCTCTTGAGAGAGCGCTCACTACCGCCGACCGAGTCATTCTCGAAGGGCGCAACCGAGTCACAAGGCTGAGGTCGGACAACCTCACCGATGTTGAACTGGCACCCACCATCGAAGGTGTCGCCGCGGACCTGAATAGCAACGGAGCAATCGACGTTGCTATCGAACGGATAGGAGGAAGCGGTACTCTCCACAGCCACATTGTGGACGAAATCGTTTGTATCGCGCGTGAGGCTTTGACAAATGCCTTCCGCCATTCAGAGGCGTCGTACATTATCGTGGAACTCAATTATCAGAGGCGACAGTTCAGATTCAGTTGCCGTGACAATGGCCGCGGCTTCGATTCAGATGTCTGGCAGACGAATGAGGCGAATGGTCACTGGGGACTGCGAGGCATGGCGGAACGCGCGGAAAAAATTGGAGGCAGATTTTCCTGCATAAGTTCTACTGACAAAGGAACAGATGTGCAGGTCATCGTTCCAGCACGTCGAGCCTACGTCCGCAGTAATGGCTTCCGGCTCTTTTCGCGAAGAGGGGAGTCGGCATAGTCATTGATTGTTCCTGGCGATGAATATCGCTGGCCTGCAAACGCGGTCGGTGGTTCAAATCCACTCGCCCCGACCATTTACCCTATTCCTGTTAAGCAGTTGCAGCCATTTCTAAAAACGGGCGCGGATTCGAGCTTCGGTCCATTCGGTCCAATTGGGCGTTGGCCTTATTACCATGAGTTCCGCAAACCCCGCTAACAGTGAGACTTATGTTTTGAGGAA
>JASHRL010000022.1 GCA_030037355.1 Candidatus Acidiferrales bacterium
GGCGCGCCGAGTCCCGGAAATTCCAGCACGCGCTGATTATCGCGATCCGCAACAAACACATCGCCCTGCCGGTCGATTGCGAGAGCGCCGGGCGAGTTGAAATTCGTCTCAGGCACAACGCGCGTCAGCATCTGTGTTTTCACATCCACGCGCAGCAGCGCATTAGCGCCCGTATCCGCGATGAACACATTTCCCGCGCCGTCGACGGCCACGCCCTCCGGCGCCGCAATAACTGCTGACGTCGCGGCAACGGGCGAGGAAGTCGGCGCCGCGTTCGATTCCGGCACGCCGCCGGTGCCCGCGAACGGCGAAACGTTGCTCGTGCTCAGGTCAATTTTAAAAATTTGATTCGATCCCGGCGACGCCACGTACAACGCGCCACGCGCCGAATCCGCCACAACGGCGTCCGCATCCAGAACGTGCGTGAGATAACTGAAATTCGTCGCGCCGGAGCTTAGCGTCACCACACGATTGTTGCCGCGGTCGGCGACGTAAAGGTTTTCCAGCGTGTCGAGCGACAGCCCCGCGGGCTCGAAGAGATTCAGATTACTTGTGCTCGCCGCGGCACCATTTTTCATGGCGCCCGGAACCACAGTCACTTTTCCGCTGACGGTATCGAGCAGCCGAATCGTATTTTGCAACTGATTCGCCAGATAAACTTGGCCTTGCGGCGTCACGGCGATGCCCGAAGGATCCTCGCTCGGCGCGGAAACGCAATTCGAAAAAACAATCACGGTCACGTTCGCGGCCGATTTTGACTTTGCAGAGGAATTGGCCGTTCCCGGCGAAACGCATTGCGCCGCGGGCGGCGTCGCGCTCAGCGAGACGTAAAGCTCATTCGCGGCGTCAACCGCCAGGCCGCGCACGTTGGCATACTGCGCGCCCGAAGCCACGGTCAGCGGCGCGCTCGCGCTGGATTTCGGAGCAGCGGCCTGCTGCGCCCATGCGGGGCGAGAGGCTTTCGGTACCAACCACAAGAGCGTCGCGAATACAGCGAACGCCGCCAGCACACGGCGCAAATTTCCTCTCCTCGAATTCAAGATGGCTTGATGCGATTCAGCGTTACACAGAGCACGAAATCATAACACACGAGCGTCGAATCCCTCTCGCTGAATCGTTCGCGCGGCGGCAAAAACGGAGAGCAAACGCACCAGTACGCATCGCCCACCCGCTGCGAAAACCGTCTTCAAGTCCTTTGCGATGACTCTCCGCGCGCGTAGGTTGCATCGATTTCAGGGCCAATTTCGCGCACTTCGCTGGATTCGCGCGGCTTGCGTCCGTTCAAAATTCTCGAACTCACTTTGGAGGCAATCTCATGGCACTCGCATTCACTTTGGTTGATTTTTGGGACGACGGCAAGCGCATCCACGTCGCCGGCACGATCGCTGCTTCCGGCAATTACACCACCGGCGGCGACACGCTCGATCTGACCGAACTCGGCTCGCTCGGCGTCCCCACGACGCAGCCCCCGATTCAAGGCACCGCCTGGATGGACGGCCTCGCCGGCTACGACTATGTTTTTTCTCCCGGCACGGCCATCAACAGCAATCTTGTCAAAGTCTTCGAGCAGGCCGGCTCTGCGGGCGCTTTCGCCGAACTCGCCGCAGCCGCGTATCCCGCGGCCATCTCTGACGACACGATTACGTTCTACGGCGTGTTCCCGCGCCTGCGCTAGCGCAGTGCGCCATCATTCGCGCTCTGCGTCAGTTCGAGTATCTACAGGCCTACTTCAGCGCCTCACCATTCCTCAATGTCACGCAGCCCTATTGCTTTCTTCCACGGAGGAACCCATGCATTTCGAACGGTTACATACCTCTTCCACGGACACGTGAATGATCCGGAGAATTGATATGCTGCCGGTTCGTTACATAAACCACGACGCACGGGGTTCATCCATATATATGCGGCAACCTTGCTGACCTCGTCATCTCGCCGGAGGCGGTGGTCGTAGAACGATCGTTGCCACAGACGGATTCCGATCTCGCGGGATATATCCAACGCAGTGACCTGCTTGAAGGACACGACAAAGTGCAACAAATCACTATTCTCACTGGCTCCTTTGACCAACAGATGAATGTGATCGGGCATGATACACCACGCATGAACCAGGAAGCCTTGTTTGCCCGCAGTGGCTCGAAGACGGCTTTCAACGCGCAATGCTTTATCGCCATCTGCAAGGATTGCTTGCCTTTCATGGCAGCAAATCGTTACGAAAAACCAAGCAGAGCCAACATACAGTTCTCGCGATAAACGAATTGCCCGGCGCTCCAGCATTCGCAGATATTACTACTTCTTTCGGCCAGGAATCGTCCGGCCGGGGCTAAAGCCCGGCCCTACGCTTTCTCCATCTGTTGTTGCGCCGAACGAATTCGCTTGTGCCACAATCTCGTATGGGCACTCTTCGGATTCGTCTGATTCCACAACAACACGCTGTGGTTCCGTAGGGGCGGCCTTCAGGCCCGCCCAATTTCGTCTCTGTGAACGCATTTCGGCAACATCCTTGTCTCGTGCGCCGGCAGCGCTATACTTGAAGTTGGCGTTGAGGGAGCTGTGATGCTCGATTCTTTCGTCAACTATTTCTGGGCGCATCCGATTGCCATCGGCGCGGCAGCGGCCGCGATCGTCGTCATTTTGATTTGGATGACCGGCAGCGGCTCGCGTCAGCGTTTCATCGTGCTGAAGCGCACAAAGGAAACGGATCAGCTCGCACGCGACCTCGGACGCATCGCCACGGCGCTCGAGAAAATCGCCAAGCAGCACGAACTCCCGACCGATTACGTGGGCCGCCCGATTCCTTCCGGCTGGGAGGAGACGATTTCCGCGGGCGAGCCTGCCGAGGAACACGCCGATTCGTCGAACGCCGGTGCAGGGAATTCCAGCGCGCCCAAAGCGCCTGCCGTCACGGAATCCGTCGCCGCACCTGCTGCGGCAGCGCCAGCCAGCGCGAATTCCGGCAGCTTCGGCAATCCGCTCGGTGGCACTGCCGACATGCTCGGCAAAAAGAAGCTCGATCTCCCGAATCCGCTCTACCGCCCGAAGTAGTCTCTTCTAAAGTTTCAGCGTGCTTTGCTTGTCGTCGCCTTTGGACGAAGGAGGCTTCAGCATGCCTGCTAAGAACGCAACGACAAGAAGAATCATGACACCAGCAAGAAGCGCAATCTGAGGATGAATCGCGCGCATCCCCGGTTCCCGCCACATGTGCGCGAGCTCGTAGGCCAGGAAAACGAGCAGTAGCACAAGAACCGCGGGCCGCAATCGCCGCGTCGGGCTTTGTCGCGGCGCTTTTCGCCGGTCGGGCAGCAGGGAATCGAGACGCTCCTTTCCCGCCGCGCTCGGCCGCCAGCTCGCTTTTTCATTTTTCTCGGATGGCTGCATTCACTCTAGGTTATCACCGCAATTCCAGGCATAAAACATGTCCATCGAATCTTTCTTCCCGATTCAGTTGACGCACTTCGGCACGTGGATGACGCTGCTTGATCCTTCCGACGTGCCTTTCGGAATGTCGCCCGATGCGCGCGACGTCGAATTTTTCCCCGGCGGCGTGCGTACGCGCTCCGGCTTGCTTTCGATGTACACGCCTCTCGGCGGCGCGCCGAACATCAACGGACTGAAAACCTACATCACCACGGATCTCGTGCAGCGCCTGCTGGTGCTCGATTCGCTCGGAAATTTCTGGAAGGAAACTTCGCCGGGTGTGCTCTCCATCGTCAGCAGCATCGTCGCGCCAGGACTTTTTCTCGCCAGCACGAATTATTTCGGCCGCGAATACATGGCGTTTTCCGACAGCATGCTCGGCCAAGACCTTCCGCGCCAGTATGACGACACGTATTTCGATCGCGTCAGCCAGATCGGCCCCGCCGAAGGCCCCGCTCTTGCCGACGCCACTGACACCGGAAGTATTTCCCCCGGCGTGCACCAATGCGTCGTGATTTTCGTCACGCGCCAGGGCTACTGGACCATGCCTTCGCCGCCCGTTTCCTGGACGGCCGCCGGCGGCTTCAAAGTCAATGTCACGAATATTCCCACCGGCCCATCGAACATCGTTCAGCGGCTGCTCGCTTTCACCGGCGCGGGTGGCGCGACTTTTTATCAAATTCCTTCGTCAATGACTATCAACGACAACGTCACCACGTCGCTCGAAGTGGATTTCACTGACGACATTCTCCTCGCCGGCGAAAGCATGCAAGATCTTTTCGCCAACGTCGAGCTGCCCGATCAGCTCGGGGTCACCGCGTATTCCGAACGCCTCTTCTGGTGGGGCGAGCGCGTGAAAATGCCCAACTGGCGCAATCTTTCTTTCGACGGCGGCTGGGACGCTTCCGGCGACGGCCGTCCGCTTGGCTGGACGCTCGGCCCGACATTCAGCGCCGGCGGCTCGCGCGAATCGAGCGATGTCGTCTGGGGCGACGCTTATCGCATCACTGCCGACGGCGCGACCATCGAGCGCGGCAATATTCAGCAGACTGCGCTTACTGACGTCAACGGCAATCCGCTGCTGCAAACCAACACCAACTACTCCGTTCGCGCGAGCGTGGCGCGTTCCGCGAATCTCACGCAGGGAACTTTTCGCATCAACTGCTATAGCCCCACGCAGGGATTTTTCGGCAGCGGCCTCGCCGTCACCGCGCAGCAAGCCACCACCGGCTATCAGGAATTCATCGCTGTATTGATGCCGCCAGAGACCTCTCTCCCGAGCGATCTCATGCTTCAGGTCTATGCTGACGGCACACCTTCGCCGAGCGGCGAATCATTTCTCGTCGACAACATCGAGATTTTCCCAACCAACGCAGCGCAAAGCCCCTCGATCGTGCGCGCGTCGCGCAACTCCGATCCCGAAGCCTACGACGGCGTGCAGGGCCTCATTGAAATCGCCGTAAACAACGGCCAGGCGATTCGCTCGGCATTCGTCATTCGCAATAATCTTTATTTCGTCAAAGAGCGCAGCCTCTACGTGACCGCCGACAACGGCACGACTGAACCGGCGGGTTGGGACGTCGAAGAAGTTTCCAACGCCGTCGGCACGCCTTCCGTGCACGGCGTCGGCATCGGGGAAGATTGGGTCGTCATCGCGTCGCGCGCCGGGCTCTACCTCTTCAGCGGCGGTGAGCCGCAAAAACTATCGCAGGAAATTCAGCCCACCTGGGACGCCATCAACTGGCAATACGGCAGCTCGCTCTGGGTCACGGTCGATACGCAGCACAAACGCATCTACATCGGCGTGCCCATGGGCAGCGCGACCGCGCCCAACGAAATTCTTATGCTCGATTACGTCGAAGGCTTTCAGGATCCGCTGTGGATGGCCGTCTCGACGCCGCCCAACGCGCGCAAATGGGCGCCGTGGTACATCTCTGCGAATTGCGCCAGCTTCATCGAGCGGCCCAACGGCACTGCCGCGCTTTTTCTCGGCAACAACATCGCCAATGGAAAAATCTATCAGCTCACCGAAGGCCAATTCTCCGACGACGGCACGGCCATCAACTCTTATTACACGACTGCATTTCTTTCGCGCACCGGCGCCACGGGCCGCGATCTTTTCGGTTATCTGACGGCCTTCGCGCAAGGCTCGGGCACGCTCAACGTGAACGCGTTCACGCCCGGCGACGCGACCGAAACGCTGCTCGGCTTGCTCGCGCTCAGCTATCCCGCGCCACAGGATCTCGAGCTCATGAGCAACATCAATGCCGAGCGCGTCGCCTATCAATTCGGCGTCAACGCCGCAGGCTTCTGGTTTTCGCTGACGAAATGCGTCCCCTGGGCCAAGCCTTCGCCCTTCTCCTTCGTCCGCGGCCACAACTGATACCGGCGCGCACATTCATCTGCACCGCAGCCGGGAAACAATAGCGCAGCAAACAACGTTTCGATGCCGCAGCAGACCGAGAAGAAGTAAAATCCCGCCTCTAAGTCCACATCACCTTGGAGGCTGGCCATGAAGATTCGGTTTTTGCTGCTGCTACTCTGGATGGTTCCAACTCTCGCTTTTGCTCAGCAGGCTTCGCGCGTCCATTTGAAATCGAAGCTGGCGGCGGAGCGCCACTTACCCTTCAGCAGCGGCGTGCTGGTCGGGGACACGTTGTATATCGCAGGCACGGTCGGCGTCGATCCAAGTCACAAAGTGGCGCTGACGCCTGAGGCCGAAGCTCGGCTGGTCATGGACCAGGTGAAGCAAACTGTGGAGCAAGCCGGCATGACCATGGACGACATCGTGTCGATTCAGGTGTTCTGCACGGACTTGGCCAATTACGACGCGTTCAACAGCGTCTACAAAACATATTTTCATGGAGACTATCCGGCTCGCGCGTTTGTCGGCGTCGCCGCATTGCTTTTCGATGCGCGCTACGAAGTGAACGGAATCGCCGTCCGCCGTCGAAAGTGAATGATAGACATGCCGGCGCGGCCGGCGGATTCGCTCATGTCATTGGCGCGCTGACGCGTTGCCACAGCATGTGCGCGACGAGCAACAAGCCGCCGATGGAGCCGCTCAAGTAATTTGATGCGTGCGCCCACACGTCAGCCATGAAGGCGCCTTGCCGGTCAAAGGGCAGCATTGCAGCCCATGCTTGCATCGCCGTGATGCGGCCTGTCGTCGTGAGCCACCATCCCGCAAATCCGGCAAGCACCGCGACCGCAGCCATCACGAGGAGCAGCAACGCAACGGGTCGCCGAAAATCTCGCCACGTGAATTTGCGCAGTGAGCCGGCGCGCGCCGCAAACGCCAGCGCGATTCCGATCGCGAGGCCGGCCCACCACGACGTCGCGACGCCCCAGCCGAGCGCGAGCATCGTCGCCGAACCCGAGTGCAGCAGCGGCAGATGCGCATGCGCAATCGTGAAATATTCCGGGCACACGCGAATCGTCACTTCGTCGTGCACGATGCCGTAGCCCATCGCCGCCGCAATCGACAGCAGAACAATTTTCAGCGATTCCATTTTTCGCACGCGCCTCGTGCAATTGCCGCGCGCATCTTATCAATTTTATCTCTCTTGTAGCTCATGTCCCGCCTGCCTGCCGCAGGCAGGTTCGCGCGTTTTCCCGCGAACTGACATGAGGCATTCGCCCGGCATAGCATCGCCACACTGCAGATTCACGATTTGCGTTTACTGGTCATTTGTCACTCATCACTCGTCACTGTCTTCAATGCTGAATATTCCCCAAATCGAAGCGCTGAAAAAAATCAGCACGCATCTCTATGAGTCGATGAACCGCGTTGTCTCCGGCGTGAACAATCTGAAGCTCTCGATGGACACCGGCGTCACCGACGGCACCGATTACGCGCGAGTTTCCGCCGATGCGCTGACGTCCAACGACGTCGATCCCACCAAATCCGGCGTGCTGATGAAAGGCTCTGTTCCGCCGACGTGGTCCGGCAGCTTCACCTACGCGAGCACGACATCGAGCATCACCTGGTCGTGGTCCGGACTCGTGATCTATCGCGCCGACGGCACCACAACGGCTGTGACGAACGGTTCGCTGGCCGTCTCTGCGCTCTCGCCCGGCGCCACATACTATTTTTATCCGTATTGGGATGACACGCAGCTCGCGCTCGCATGGGTCGCAGGCGGGGCAGGCTTGCCCGCCGCGGCGGGAAATCCAGCCAACGCTTTCGCCGCGAAGACCATCGCTGCCGCACAGCAGCAGGCGTTGCAGGGCCGCATTCCGCTTTCCGCAGGCGCGATGACCGCCGCGACCACGACATCCGGCACGGGCGGCGGCTCAGGAGGCGGCTCCGGCTCGTGCGTTCGCGCGGGAATGATGGTCGTCTCGCGCGATCGTGGCACCGTCGCCATTGAAAAAGTGCGCGTCGGCGAGCACATTCTCGGTCATGATGGATTTTTGAACGAAGCGTGGACGCGCGTCGTGCGCCACGAAGTTCATCCCGCTGACGCGTTCGTGCGCCTCACATTTTCAAACGACGATTCGCTCGACGTGACACCGCATCACGTTTTTACGCTTGCCGATGGCGCGCCCGTACGCGCGGAGCGTCTTTGCCTCGGCGATATTTTGGTGGGCCGGATGGGAAGATTGACGCTGAAGAAAATCGAACTCGTCGCCGAAGAAGGCGCGAAGGTCATTGTCACGTGCGAGCCGTCGCACGAATTTTTCGCCGGCCGCGCAAGTGCCTCTGTCCTCACGCACAACTACAATTTCAGCTCGTGATTTTTCATTTTCGTTTCGCGCGGCGCGCTCACGCCGCGATACCCCAATAACTCGAAAACGCGAGCCAGAATGTGCCCGTCAGCAGGATTTCCCAGAAGGGCAGCAAGCGAACAATTCCACCGCCGATAAGCGCGAGCGCCGCAATCTGCAAGATGTACGCTCCAGCGCACGTCCCGCGTAGAGAAGAACCGCTGCTCGCTTGCTTCGTTTCGCTGTCGCGCGCATCCATCATTTTCGTCACTCCGCGTAAATGTGCACGTTCTTGCCGTTATGGTTCTGAATGCGGATGTTCATGCGGTCGATGGCGGCCTGAAAGTCCTCTTCGTTCATCGCGTTGAGCGCGCCAAAATCACACCCGTACTCCGAGAGTTTTTCTGCCACGCGCAGCGGAAGAAACGCCGCCCAGTGTCGTCCCGCGCGAACTGCGCCCAGCGGCACGCGCACGTCCGTGTCGCGCCCATCCGGACGCTGCACTTTGATGTGTAAAAATCGTGGCCGCGGTGATTGCGGCGCGCTGCCTGCCGCGCTCTGCGAATTGGGCGCATCGGCTTGCGCCGTCGCGCCTGCGCCCGAAGCAGAAAGCTTGTCCAGCAACCGTTCCGCATCTTCGGGTGAAATTTTCCCCGCAGCTAGCATCTCGAGCACCTTTTTCGTTTCAGCAGACATGTTTTTTCCTTTCAAAGGATTTTTACCGCGAAAATTTCAGCTCATCCGTTCCAGCGCTTCGTCAACGGTCAATTCGCCGCGCGCGAGTTGCTCCAGCACGTAAGAATTCGGCGAAGGCGCCTCGAAACTTTTGTCCAGCGCGGCGGCAATCGCGTTCAGCCGGTTCTTCACGGTGGGGTAGCTGATATCGAACAGCGACTCCATCTTTTTCAGCGACCCGTGATGGCGCACAAACGCGATCACGAACGCTTGGTCCTCAGATGAGAGCTTGCCCAGCGGCGAGACCTCGAATTCGCCCTCCATGGCCATGTTGCAAGAGGGGCAGGCCATCTTTGAGACCTTGAGTGGCTGGCGGCAATCCGGACAGATTGACTTAGAAATGTCCATTTCGAGCTCCTATTCTCGAAGGAATCTACGCTTTAACATTAACTATGTCAAGTCAATAATTAATATTCTTAAGTATCATTCGCAAATTTGTTGAAATCCATCATTTTCAGCACCTTAGGCCTGGATCTATGACCGGACGGCGTTATTACCTGACAACTTTGGCAGCCTGGCAGCGCCACGCCTCTCGCTGTGCAGAGTCTCATTTCGTCATGGCAGGGAATTGCGACGCAGAGGCGGGGAAGGCCGTCGCAATCCTGGCGCTCATCACCGCCGACGAGGCCGCACACATCGCGCTCGAAAATGACGCGGAATTCGAAGCCTTGCCACATCCGCTCGCGCGCACGCCGGTTTCCAAGCGTGTCGCGGCTGCGCTCGCGGAGTTTGGTGTCGCTTCCGGCGACGACACGTTCACGGTCGCGGAGAAACTCGCGCGCGTGAATCCGCTTCTGCGTCACCGCGTTTTCTGATGCTTGTACGCGAGTACACCGACGCGGACCTCGACACGCTCCTCGCTATGCATCGCGCGCAAGGATTCGACTACGCGTTTCCGGATCTGCGTGACCCGATTTTCGTCAGCAAGCTCGTTCTCGAAGATGAATCCGGCCGCGCGGCGATGGCCTCTCTCGCGCGTGTGACGTGCGAAATGTATTTGCTGGTTGACCCGAAAGCGGGCTCTCCGCGCGAACGCTATGCGCGATTGCTCGAACTGCATCGCGCAGGCGCACGCGATCTGCGCGCTCGCGGCCTCGAGGACGCGCACGCCTGGCTGCCGCCGCGCATCGCCGAACGCTTTGGCCGCCGCCTCGAGTCCTTCGGCTGGGTCCGCGACGACCGCTGGACGCCCTACTGCAAGCGCCTGCGCTGAAACCTGACGATACGAAAAGGAAGGAATTGCTGTGAACAACGGCGCCAAACAAAAAGGGCGGCTTTTCAGCCGCCCTAAAACTCAACTCTAGCTCAATGACGCTAGAGCACTCGCCTGCTGAATATGACTATAACGCGAGCGCTTCTCTACTGTCAAGGATATTGATACTCATCAAGATGACAGCGAGCCCGGCGGGATTCGAACCCGCACCTCTCGCTTAGCAGGCGAATGCTCTATCCGTTGAGCTACGGGCCCATTGAGCAACCAGCTCTCGAAAAGCGCTCGCCCAGCAAAAAGCCGGCGAATCCTCGTTGCACTGTCGTCCGCACCATATCGCACAAGAGACGTAATTACAAGGTAATGCCACGAAAGGAATGTCCATGTCCAGAGGTGCACAGCAGCAAGTCCAGCAAGAATCGCAGCAGCAGCTCGCGTCGCAGAACCAGTTGATTTCGCAGACCGATCAGGAAAGCCAACAGGAGCTTGGCGTCCTGACGCCGGCGATCGAAAATCTGCTGAACAGCCCTGGCTACACGCCCGCGCAGCAATCCGCTATCGAACAGCAGGGCATGGGCGCGGCGCAGGCCGCCTATGGTGCACAGGAAGAAACCGCAGCAAACCGCGTGGCCACTACAAACAACGCCGCGGGGTACGACGCGTTGCAGGCTGAACTGGGCCAGGAACAAGCGCAGACGCTCTCCAATCAGGCGCAGTCCGACCAGATCGCCTTCGCCAACGAGCAAATCAATCAGCAGATGGCCGGATTGAACGCGCTCGAAAACACTTACAATATCAACACGAACTTGCTTGGCCGCGCGATGGGCGTGCCATCGCAACTGCTCAACGTGCAGGAGCAAGCGTCAAAAGGTCCCGGCGTTGGCACGGTCCTCGGCGATGTGGGCCTCGGCGTTGGTTCGCTTTTCGGCTGAAGCGCGGCCATCGCTCGAAAAATCATCTTCCACGGCCACATCATGCTCGCAAGACTCTGGAATCCCACGACGGTCGCTGTCCTCGGCGCAACGGCGGTGCAGCTTGTCCTGTTTTTGCGCTGGATTTACCGGCGCATTCGCGACGACGAAATCATGCGCGTTTTCGTCGCGGACATGGCCACGAATCATCTGCCGCACATTTACGATCTGCTTTCCCGCCTCTGCGACGAGCAAAGAATCGAGCGCCCGCCCTCGCCTTCGATTCGGTGGATCGATTGGAACGATCGCACGCACTGATACCGCGTGGCCATCACATCGCGGGGAATCGCATGCAATACTCGTACATAGCCGTATAATCCATCCGTTACGTTATTCTTCGCGTAAGGAAGATACACATGAAACAATTGTTGCGGACACTCGCTTTCATCACACTGATCTCGCCAGCCGCGCTGGCGCAAGGCGTGCACTATAACGACGTGGCGCGCACGGCCGATAACCGCCCGCTTTCCAATGGCGCCGTCGCCGTCTGCACTGCCAATCCCACAAGCCCGGGAAATGTCGGCGAGCCATGCGCGCCGCTCGCGGCGATTTACGCCGATCCCGCCCTGGCCACTCCGGCGTCCAATCCGCTCGTCGCCGATACACACGGCAATTTCAGTTTTTGGGCCGCGCCGGGAACGTACTTCATTGAATTTTATTCGCCCGGCATGGCCACAGTTCCATTCACCGAGACGGTCACGCTCGGCTGCGTCCCGAATTCCACTGCGGCGGGCTGCGGCTCAGGCGTCACGCACAGCGTGCAGGCGTATGGCGCGCTGTGCAACGACACGAACGACGACACCGCGGCGATTCAGTCAGCGGTGAATTCGCTGCCAACGAGTGGCGCCAGCGTCGGCGGAGTAGTCACATTCCCGGGCGTCTGCATGACGACCTCGGCGATCAACGTCGCCACGCCAAACGTGACCTTCGAAGGCACCGGCCATTTTCAATTCATTACGCAGAACGCGCCGCCGAGCTACATCGATTTTCAAGGCACGACGCCGCAGAACGCCATTAATGTGAATGCCCAGGGCTTCGCGATGGAAAACCTAGGCGTGAAGTATCCGACGACCATCGGCGGCCCACTCGCTGCGCCGCCCGCGCCGACGCTCACGGCCGTCAGCGGCTCTGGCTGTCCTGCCGAAGCGTATTACGTCGAAGCGACATACACGAGTTTGCAGGGGCAAACAAACGTTTCGCCGGAAGCGACAATCACGACGGCGTCGGGCCAGTGCTTCACCGTGACTTCGCCGGCAGCGGAAACGGGCGCGACAGGCTGGAACGTTTACGTTTCGTCAAACCCGAACAACGAAACGCTGCAAACTTCTTCGCCGCTGACGATCGGAACAAATTGGACTTTCGCCGGCACGCTCGCCAACCTCGGCTTCCGGCCCGCAGTGAACACGACTGCATATTCCGCGATCTACGATCCGAATGGCGCGCAACTCGATGGCGTGAAGATTTTCACGAATGATGCAGCGACTGCGGGCACAGCATCGACGGCCAACGGCTACACGAGCTTCGGCTGCTGCGGCAAACTGCAAAACGTCTACATCGCCGGCTTCGGCATCGGCGTTTTCGGCTCCGGGTCGAATAACGATTTCTCAATCCAGAATAGCTACATTCAGGCCGACTATATCGGCGCACTCATCGTCAACGGCGCGGACATCAACATCGAGGACAACGATTTCGAGGGCAACGTCGTCGGCAACCTGAAAATGCTCTACGGTTCGCCATATAAGATCACCGGAAATTATTTCGAGCAGCAGGGAACCAATCCGCCGTCGTACAACGTGCAGGTCGGCGACACTTCGATTCCGCCGCAGGGCTTTACGCCGACTCCCGGCGCGATGACCATCGACAACAATTTCATGCAGTGCAATCTGACGCAGTATCCGCCCGCGCCCATCGTCGTCGACACGGCGCAGGTGCTGGACATCGAGCGCAACTCATTCTCACAGTGCGAACACGAAAACATTGTCGACGACGAAGCCACCGGCGCAACGGCGCACATCAACATGCTCGGAAATATTTCCGACGCTCCGCCGCTCGCGTGGCTTACGCACACGACGGGACTCGTCGAGAGCGACGTCGAATCGATCGGCACGGGCGAAAATCCCGGCGAGCCATATTTCTACGGCCTGGGAATCGATTCGCAAAGCGGCGCGAGCACGCTGAGTTTCAATGAAACGGGCGCGCCGGCGTGGCAGCAAAACGCGACAACGACCACATTTTCGCTCGCGAACAATGGAACAACGGCGTGGCAGGCCGCGCCATTCGGTTCCGGCACGCATCCGGGATTTTCCGCGAATTACGGCATTACGTCAGCGGAGGTCATCGTCACGCAATCCGGCAATTCGGCGACATTCGACGCCAGCCTCGGTAACACGTTCGAGCTGATTATGAGCGCGAACGTGACTTCCGCGACGCTGGAGAACGCGGAGCCCGGCCAGTGGCTCGATTTCATCGTTTGCCAGGGCGGCGGAGGGCCGTGGACATTCACCTGGCCGTCGAACGTTTTCGGCGGCGGCGCCGTCGGCGCAACGTCCGGCAATTGCAGCACGCAATCGTTCTACGTCAGCGGCACAAGCTCATCGAACGCCAACGCTTGGGCCGCTGGGCCGATGCTCGCGAACCTGACCAGCGGTTCGAGCGGGCCGTCGCTGCTCGGAGTCGCCGGCACAGTGCCGTATTTCACCGGCTCGTGGACGAATGGCAATTGCCTCGAAGCCGGCGGCTCGGCGGGACTCATCACCGTCACATCGAGCGCCTGCGGCTCCGGCGGCGGAGGGGGCGGTTCTCCCGGCGGCGGCAGCAGCGCGGTGCAATTCAATAACGGCGGTTCATTCGGCGGCGACGCGGCGAATTTTTATTACACGACGAGCACGCATGCGCTGACGCTCACAGGCCCGCTCACCGCCTCTTCGCTCACGCTGACGAGCCAGAACAGCCTCACGCTCGGCTCCGGCTCGCAGACGAATCCATCGTACGTCTACGCGCAAAGCGGCAGCAGCGCGAGCAACACGGCTCCCGGTTATTTCGAAGCCTCCGGCTCCCCCGCGAACGCGTTCAATTCGTTTTTGTATCCGTGCCTGCAAGCAGGGAACTGGTGCACGTCGCAAACCACGCCGAGCGCCGATTCCAATCGCACGCTGGCCATGCACGGCGCCGTGAACGCGCAGACAGGAACTTCCTACACGATTTCAACCAGCGACGAAGACGGCCTCACGACATTCAACAATTCTTCCTCGATCGCCGTCGCTCTTCCATGCCCCAGCAGCACAAGCTTCGCGAACGGCTGGCGCGAAATGCTGAAAATGACCGGCTCGGGCACGCCGACGATCACCACTTCGGGATGCAACATCAACGGGACAACGACCTTCGCGATTCCCGCAGCCGGCGTTTGGCTGGTCAGCGACGGTGCAAATTACTGGACGGTGCAATAGTGAAATGCGCGCATCACATCCGCAGCCAGACGACTGCGCGCCTCGCCGCGCTTGCGTGTCTTTGTATTTTCGTTTTCGGCGGCGCTCCGCTTTTCGCGCAGGCAGGAGGCGCGACGGCGCTTCCGCCAAATCCGGATCAGCTCACAGCAGATCAGCTCGGCACAAACTGGAATTTCTCGAGCGACAGTTTCACCGGCTACTCTTATCACGCCAGCTGCGCGTCTGTTGAATCCAGCGTCGTCTATCCCGGCGACAGCTATGCGATGGAACTCGCGGGCTGCGCGCCGAATCTGCGCGTCTTTGACGCGACTTTCGCGCTGCACAATCACGAAGCGTGGCTCGTGCGCTGGGAGATTAATATTCCGCCCGGCTCGCTGGCCAACGGCCTGAGCACTTCGACGTTTGACAACAATCACGGCGACGGCGCAGGCCCGGGTTTCGCCGCGCGGAATCAGCAGGCCGTCAGCGGCCCGACCGGCGGAAACTCCGGCTGGGTGCAGAATTTCGTCGAATATTATTCGGACATCGCCGAGCACGGCTCGGACACGAATCTCGACGAGCGTTTCTCGCTCGAAACGCCCGCGTGGGCGGCCAGCACTTCCTATGCGCTCGGCGCGGAAATCGTCGACGCAAATGGCAACGTCGAGCAAGTGACCGCCGCGGGCACGAGCGGCGCTTCGGCTCCGTCATGGAACGCGACAACCGGAGGCACAACGGCCGACGGCACAGCAACGTGGACGAACGAACGGCAAAACATCGTCTACGTCAGCCGCGTCGAAATCGACGAAGAGTGGTTTCCGCTGCGCTCGTTTTTGCTGTATCCGAATTATCGCGGCTATTTGTGGAGCGACCTCGTTCCGCCGAAGCGCTATACGCAGATTCAGCCCGTGAGCGCAGGGAGTCCGTTCTGGAACATGCAGGGAACCGGCTCATCGCCCGTCGCCGGCGAAATCATGGGCGTCACCACGATCGATCCGCCGCCCGGCGACACGCTCTCGCAGCTCACGCTGAAAATTGTGATGGCCACAAGCGCGAATTGCTCCACCGGCGTTCTCGCCACGGACACTTTCGCATCGCCGCAATCCGTTCAACCGTGGCAATTCACGCCGTCGCAATATGGTTCGCTCTCCATCGGCGAACAATTCTGGATTTGCCCGTCGCTCTATCTCACGAGCGGCCTCTCGCTCATTGACAACGACGTCGCGTGGACCGGCTTCTACGAAACTTCTGCATTTCGCGCCACGCTTGAAAACTGGTACGACCCCAATAGCGTCTGGATGCACAATCAGTCGCCGGCCTTTCTTCTCGGCACGTACGATCGCTGGAGCGCCACGTTTCGCGCGAACACCACCGTCGGCCAGAACACCGACCAGGATTACATTCAGGGCATCGGTTCGCTCGGTCCCGTGAACGCCGCGCCGCAGGCGACTAATTCGCCGTCCGATGGAACTCGCCAGAACGGTTCGTTTATCACAGATTACTGCTCGCAAGGATTTTCCGGCGTGCTCGGCTCGTTCTCCACTTTTTCCGGCATCAATCCCAGCCTCGTGCCGCCCAACGACACGCTCACGCCCTACCTGAAAGTGTATTCGGAATTTTGTTCGCCGATGACGCACTGGCAGATCCTCAACAACTGGACAAGCTGCCTCATCGGCGAAGCCGCATCGCCTTGCACCACGCCGCCGACATTCGCGCCGACGGTCACCGCATCCACGGGCGGCACAATCACGGCGAATTATTTGTTTCTCGAAGCCGTCGCCTTCGCCAATCCGAATCCCGCAGGCAATTCGCCGGTGCGTCTGCCGGAAAACACGCTGCCATCGTCGGCGCTCGCTGTGAATTTATCTTCGTCTTCGTGCGCCGGCGCGAATTGCAGCGTCACTTTCACCATGCCCACGTGCCCGACGACGCGCTGGGAAGGCTGGAACATTTACGCCGCGACCGGCTCGACTTCAACTCCGCCCGCCAACAGTTCTTTTGCGATTCAGTCTCCGCTCGGCGTCAGCGGAATGCTCGGATCCGGCGGCGATATTCCGTGCGGTGCAAGCGTCACGCTCTCGAACGTTCAGTCCGGCGCGCCGCCGCCCGTTGCGGACACGACATATCAGTTCCGCCCCATCGGCGGCTCCGGCACGGATCCGCAAATTTGGGGACAGCTTTTCAATTTGATGACCGCCGAATATCCGCAATCCGCCGGCGGAATGTATATGTGCGACGAATGCGGCTTCTATTCCTTCGGTTCGCTCTGGGAGCAGCAGCAAACGCTTCTCGCCGACAATCTCAATCTGCCGCTCGCGTGCGTCTTCATCGGCCCCGAGCAAGTTTTGCTCGGGCGCTACATCTGCGACCTCACTGGCTACGATCCTTACGGTTACAACGCTTCTCCCAGCCCCGATGAATACGTCACCGGCGAGAGCACAACGCAGAACTGCAATATGTA
>JASHRL010000235.1 GCA_030037355.1 Candidatus Acidiferrales bacterium
GATTCAAGCAGGAATTGCTGCTCGCCAGCCGCATCTCACACAAGAACATTCTGCGCATTCACGATCTGGGCGAGGCCGACGGCGTGAAGTTCATCTCCATGGCATTTGTGGATGGAAAAGACCTGCACCATTTGATCCGTGAGCAAGGAAAGTTACCTCTGCCCCGCGCGATAAACATTGCGCACCAACTTTGCGAGGCGCTGGATGCGGCGCATTCGGAAGGCGTGGTCCATCGCGACTTGAAACCGCAAAACGTCCTGATGGGCAAGCATGACCACGTCTACATTTCGGACTTTGGGCTGGCAAAATCTCTCGAATCCAGCTCCGCCGGAATGACGCGCACGGGACAATATCTCGGAACGCCAAAGTATATGGCGCCAGAACAAGTGGAAGCCAAGCCGGTCGATAACCGCACAGATTTGTATGCGCTCGGATTGATCTTCTTTGAGATGGTGACCGGCGCAGAACCATTCAAGGGCGATTCGACGCTGCAGATCATGTACCGGAGGGTGAAGGAAAAACCGCCGAATCCAAAGCAGTTTTCTCCGGATCTCCCGGACAATATCTCGCGAATCATTCTTCGCTGCCTGGAACGCGACCCGGCTCACCGATATCAAAACGCCAAAGAGATTCTGGCCGACTTGGAAGCGGGCAAGGCGACTTCCGCGGGATCCGCTCTGCGGATTCCATTGCCGGAGCTGGGCCGCCACTGGTGGTATGTGCTAGGCGCGGCAGTTGTCGTCATAGCAGGGTTGTTGGCGGTTCCGACTGTGCGCCATCTGATATTTCGTGCACAATCCCAGACTTCTGGTATCGCAACCCCCGCCGGCGTCCCGCCATTGTCCGACGGCCGTTTCGTTGCCGTGCTTCCCCTGCAAACTCTGGGCGAACAGTCGCAGTTGAATTATCTGGCGCAAGGCATCGAGGAGGCGCTTTCGGCAAAGCTCTTCCAATTGAAGGATATCCACGTCGCTTCAACGGATGCCGCAGGCAAAACCGATCAGAAACAAAGTCTGCCGAAAATTGCCCGAGCGCTTGGCGCGAACTTGCTCGTGCAGGGAATGCTGCAGGGTTCTGGCGACAAGATTCGAATCATCCTCAACTTGGAGGATGTGGCCGACGGAAAGCGCCTGTGGAGCCAGGAATTCAACGGTGTCACAGGAGACCTATTTACGTTGGAAGACCAGATTTACGACCAGTTGGTTGCAGCCTTGAACGTGCGGCCCTCGAACGAAGAATCGGCCAAAGCCGAAGAGCGCCCAACGGAAAATGTGGCTGCGTACGATCTCTATCTTCGCGGACGAAACGCCCTCCGAGGACACCAAAGCAAGGACATCCAGTCTGCGCTGGATTACTTCACGCAAGCGCTCTCCAAGGATCCGACGTTCGCCCTGGCGTACACTGGCCTCGCCGATGCCAGCCTGCGCATGTATCAGATCAAGAAAGACAATTTCTGGACGGAAAAAGCGCTCGCTGCCGCCGAACAAGCCCAGCAGATCAACGGCAAATTGCCGGAGGTTCATTTCGTCCTGGGCAGCACCTATAGCGCCACGGGCAAGTACACTGAAGCAGTGGCCGAACTGAAGCGCGCTGTCGCGCTGGCGCCCAACTCCGATGAAGCATACCGCCGTTTGGGGGACGCATATCTCCAAAGCGGAGATGGGACTGACGCCGTGCAATCGTTTCAAAAGGCCATATCGCTCAATCCATACTTCTGGAACAACCAAGACGAACTCGGCAACGCCTATTTTCAGCTGGGGGATTACGCTAAGGCGCTGGACGCTTTCAGTGAGATCACCGTGCTCGAACCGGACATTGATGTCGGCTATGAGAATATGGGAAACGTTTATCTGCGGGAGGGGAAGTACGATCAGTGCATCCCTTATTATGAAAAGGCGCTGCAAATTGAGCCGTATTGGACCACCTATTCGAATCTAGGAACGGCCTACTTCTTCTTGAAACAGTATGAACAATCGGCCGGAGCTTATGAGAAAGCTGTGGAACTGAATCCAAATGACTCTGAGGTTGTAGTCAACCTGGCCGACGCCTATCGCTGGTCCGGCCAGAAGGACAAAGCTCAAACGACCTACCAACAGGCCATCTCGCTGGGGTTCAAAGAACTGCAAACGAATCCGCAAAGCGCCCTCACCATGGCGCAGATCGCACTCTCTTACGCGAAAATCGGTAATTCACAGCAGGCTGGCGATTTTATTCGGCGGGCCAGAACTATCGACAAGAACAATGTCGACTACATTTACGATGAAGCTGAAATCGACGCCATCCTGAACCATCAAGACGACGCCTTGCGCGCGTTGCGCACAGCCTTTGACATGCATTACCCGGTGGATTACGCATCAGGTGATCAAGAGTTGGAAAATCTGCAAAGCAATCCGAAGTTCACCGCACTCATCAAGCAGTTTTCAGCGAAGAAGCCCTAGGCTGTCGGATTGGCCCCGAAGCGTTTCCTGGCAAAACCGAGAAGCGGAAGAGCGCCGGTGAGGAGGAGAATCACAGTTCCTGGCTCAGGCGTCGTGGAGACAGCGGCGATCGGGTTCGCGCCAGTAAATCCTGTAGCGGAGAAGGAAAAAAGCTCATCCGGCGTGATGACTCCACCGGTGAAAACGAAATCCTCCGTCAAGAGATTGGTCTTCGAGTCGAACGCAATGCTCTCAACACCGCATTTTGAGAAAATGTCGCTCGAACATGTGTTCAGACCTGTTGGCAGAGGAACTTCGAACTGGACAATGACCTCGCTGATGTCAACATTCAGCGCGTTTTCAAAGAGGACCTTCGCATTACCATTCGTCAGTGTAACGTCGAACAGACCAGTGAAGGGCGTCGCATCGCTCGTTGTGCGATTGATGATGACGGACGGGTCCACAGGGGCGGCGTTGGCAAACCCCGCCGGGATAAGAAGAGCGAGAGCGATCAGTACGAAGCGATGGACTTTCATGAGTTCCCTTTCAACGGGCCAAAGTAAACAAGGTTTAATGCACGCTGAACGCCAAACTCAGCCCGGGAATTTCCATGTAAGCCACTGATATGCAAAGCTTTACGATGCGCGTCTCGTCATGCCGCTTAAGCGTGCGGGGAAGGATGCGCAAAGGTTTTCGGCTTTCGTGCAAGTCGTCCAGCATGGCGTCGCATGGCGTATTCCGCTGGGTCTGGTAAACTCTGAATGGATTCGGGCGAGAGGGTGGCGCCGAGGTGACGCAAGGCAAAGTGGCGAAGCTGTATTACGTTTCAGGGACGGTCCAAGGCGTCGGCTTCCGCTATTTTACCCGGCACGTGTCGATGCAAATTGGACTGGCCGGATATGTGAGGAACTTGCGCGATGGACGCGTTGAGGTATACGCAGTGGGTACGGAAGCCCAGCATTCCGCATTGCAAAAAGAACTACAGCGTGGCCCGCGCGCGGCATCGGTAACAGAGGTGATGCGTGAGGAAACGACCGTCGATGAAAAGTATGCGCGTGAATTTTCAATCGAGCACGACACGTGGTGAAAGGGGAACGTTGGAATGGACGATCTCAAGAAGCTGATTCGCGAAGTGCCCGATTATCCGAAGCCGGGAATCCTTTTTTATGATCTGACGACTCTCTTGCAAGACAAAAAAGGATTTCACGAGCTGATCGAGAGGCTTTGCGGCCAGTTTTCAGGCAAACATATCGACGTTGTCGCGGGAATCGAAGCGCGCGGATTCATATTCGCGCCTGCACTCGCCTATCGGCTTGGCGCCGGGTTTGTCCCAGTGCGAAAGCCGAATAAGCTTCCATGGAAGACTGCGCAGGTGAGCTATCAGCTTGAATACGGAACGGACAAGCTGGAAATTCATCAGGATGCCGTGAAGCGCGGACAGCGCGTACTCGTCTGTGATGATCTGCTAGCGACCGGCGGCACGGCTGCGGCTGCCATTCAATTGGTGCGCCAATTAGGAGGCGAAATCGCAGGTGCGGCTTTCGCTGTGGAGCTCAATTTCCTGAAGGGGCGCGACAAACTCAACGGAACCGAAGTCTTCTCACTGATTCAGTATAGCCAATGATTTATCGTGCTGCCTGTCTGCGCTGGCGGACGGCTTCGAAGAGAACTACGCCAGCGGCAACAGAGACATTGAGCGAGCGAACCGGCCCCGTCGTTGGAATGGAAACCAGGAAATCGCAGTTCTTGCGGATGAGTTCATGCAGGCCCGTCCCTTCGCTGCCCATCACAATCGCAACGCGGCCTTTGTAATCTATATCGCTGTAAAGCTTCGGTGCGTGCTCGTCAAGGCCGACCAGCCAAAAGCCAGCTTCTTTGAGTTGTTCCATCGCGCGGGCAAGATTCTTCACGCGCACAACGGGTAGGTGCGCAAGCGCGCCCGCGGAAACACGCTCCACAGTTTCCGTCAGACCAGCGGCGCGCCGCTCGGGAATCACAACGCCGTCCGCGCCGGCAGCCAAAGCAGTACGTGCGATTGCGCCGAGGTTGTGAGGGTCTTCGATACCATCGAGCAGAACGAGCAACTGCTCGGGCGAAGCCGCTTGCTCGCCCGTTTTGCCATCGACAGAGAGAAGATCTTCGATATCCACAGTTGTACGCGACGCAGCAATGCCCACAACGCCCTGATGACGTTCGCCTCCGGCCGCGCGGTCGAGTTGGACACGATCCTCAAAACGCAGAGGTATGCCCTTCGCTTTCGCGAGTTCGATTATTTTTTGTATCCGGCCTCCATGCTGGCCACGTGCGATTAAAATCCGATCGAGCGGACGGGAAGCGGCGAGCGCTTCTTCAACAGCGTGAATTCCAGCCAAGGAGTTCATCTCACCGCCATGCTCGTGATTCCTCGCGCCATCTTAATTGTTAGCGTAGCGCAGCGCAAAATTCGATCATGCGTTGCCGCGTCCCCTTCACCGGCGATGCAAAGCCGAGATTCGCCGCGCGATCGAGAAGCAAGATGACGCGGTCAAGTTCGCCTTCACCCGCGCGGCCGGCCAGAGCGAGTCGAATGGGATGAAACAACTCTCGGCCGCGAAAATTCAGCGACGTTTTGAGCGATTCGATGACTTCCTGATACCGCCGGGAATCGAGTCCGATATTCTCGGATGCCGGAAAAAGCAAGATAAGATTCGCGAGTTCGCGAATTACCTCGCGAGCGCCTTCCCGCGCCATCACGGTCTGATTATTCACATGCTCGAGTAACGTTCGGGCATCGTAGAAGAAGATGAGCGACAGAAGATCTCGCAACATGGAGCGTGGATCCTCTGGAGGAATGGAACGAGCGGTGATTTGCGCCCCGAGGAGAGCAGCCGCATCCCCCAGCCACGCTTCCATCTCCGGAGTGGTATCTGCAGTTAACCAGCCGCGTTCGCGCAAAATTGCCTCGACGTCCGCTGCCGAAAATGCATTCGCGGAAGCAAGAGACGGCCGCGAAACGGAGTTCGCATTCATTCGTGGAGATTGTACAGCAGGGTCACAAGAAAGCGGTCGGAGGCGAATCAGCGTCCAATCGTGGCGATGGTGTGCGCGGCGATTGCTTCGCCGCGGCCAATTTCACCGAGGCCTTCGTTCGTCTTGGCCTTCAAATTGATCTGCTCTGGCGCCATGCCCAGCGCCTTGGCCAGTGCTTCGCGCATCTCCGGAAAATGAGGCCCAAGCTTCGGCCGTTCCAGAATAACGACGGCGTCAATGTGGTGAATCTTCCAGTTTTTCCTTTCGAGGTATTGGCGAACTTGACGGAGAAAAACCAGGCCCGAAACACCGCGCCACTTCGGATCCGAATCCGGAAAGTGTGTGCCGATGTCGCCCATTGAGGCGGCGCCAAGCAACGCGTCGCAAATCGCATGAGCTAGAACGTCGCCATCTGAATGTCCGAGCGTGCCTTTCTCGAACGGAATTTCGATGCCGCCGATCATCAATTTGCGCTTCTCGACCAGGCGATGCAGGTCATAACCAATGCCTGAGGAAAATTCACTCTTTCCTGCGGCAGACTCGCCGCGCGAGCCTCGAGCGGATTTGCCCGGCGCTTCGATCTCCAATCCCGCCTTTGTCAGAGCTTTGCGCAGCTTTGCGTCTGTCGCGAGGATGCAGGCCAGGAGATGAACCGGCGTGACGTGCCCGGAGCCTGCTTTCTTTGCAATTTCGGCGGCGGAGACAAGAGTGCGCTTCGCCTTCGCATCGAGCAGAAGATCGCCCGTGACCTGACTGGCCTTGCGCAAATTATCCGGAGAAAGGTATGTCAGTTTGACGGGGGACTTGGCCCAATTCACGCCTCGAAAAAGGGCCGGACTTTCCTTGCGAATTCCTGAGAGGAAATGCAGCGTGGTAATGTTCTTCGACTTTTCTGTGAGCGCGGCCAGTCGCGCCATGAAAATGCAGCGCTGCGCTTCGGCATTGAATCTCTCGAACATGTTACTTCGCGTGGCGCTCCTGTTGGAGATAGAAGCGGGCCAGCTCCATGTCCGCTGGGCGCGTGATCTTGATATTTCGCTCCGACCCCTGGACAACATAGACATCACGTCCAAGCCGCTCGACGAGAGCCGCTTCATCCGACGCCGTGTACCCATCCTGTTCGGCGCGCGCGAAGGCCTCCTTCAGGAGGGCCACGTGAAAACCTTGCGGCGTCTGCGCGAGGACAATCTTTTCGCGTGGAATGGTTGCGGAAATCAGCGCAACATCCTCTGGAAGCGTCGACCGGCGGACTTCCTTGACGGTATCAATCGCCGGCACGCCGAGGATCGCCGCGCCTCGGGTTCGCGCTTCAGCAATGACGCGCTCAACTTGTTCACGCGTGACGAATGGGCGCACGGCGTCATGCACCAATACAATTTCCGTGTCCGCAGGAACTCGCGCCAAGGCGTTACCGACCGATTGCTGTCGCGTTTCTCCGCCCTTCACGACATGAACGGCGCGGCCGAGATTCTCTTTTGCGAGACGTTGCTGGACGCCTTCGACTTCCTCTGGGCGCGTGGCAATCCGAAATTCGGTGATCGCTTTGCATTCCGCAAGCCGCCGGAGCGTGAAAAGAAGCAGCGGAACGCCATCGAGTTCAAGAAATTGCTTGGGGACTTCCGCGCCCATGCGGGTGCCCAGTCCGGCGGCGGGAAGTATGGCGGCGATTCGGCTCATAAAGGGTGCCGTAGTCTATCGCATTCGCGGCGGTAGATAAATAACGCACCCATCTTTCCTGCGGCGCCGTCAGCTGTGGCCTGTTTCCGGTGCAAGCGAACGAGGCGGACGCTCTCCGGGTCCGGCAGACTCTGGCGTGCGGCTCTCGGGAGGCGGAGTGCGAAGCACAGAGGATTCCGCCGCTGGGACAGTTCCGCGTCCCTGGGATTGTTCTCCGCGTTCATCATAGCGGCCGAAGATCATCTTTCCGGCTGTCGTTTGATGTACGGACGTGACCGAAATATCGACCGTCTTGTTGATCATCTTGCGCGCGCCATCGACCACGACCATCGTGCCGTCATCGAGATAAGCGACTCCCTGGTTGTATTCTTTGCCTTCGCGCAAAATGAAGACGCGCATGATTTCGCCCGGGAGAACCACGGGCTTCAGCGCATTGGCGAGCTGATTGACATTGAGAATTTCGATGCCCTGGAGCGTGGCGACTTTGTTCAGATTGAAATCATTGGTGATGATCTTCGCGTCATAGCGCTTGGCCAGTTCGATCAATTTCAAATCCACTTCCGCGATGTTGGCGAAATCATCTTCGGCAATCTGCACATCCAGATGCGGCATCTTCTGAACACGCTGGAGAACTTCCAGGCCACGTCGGCCGCGCTGGCGCCGCAACGGGTCGGCGGAATCCGCGACCATCTGGAGTTCGTGCAAGACAAATTGCGGAATGATAATCGTTCCATCGATGAAATGTGCTTCAGCGATGTCCGCCACGCGGCCATCGATAATCACGCTGGTATCAAGAATCTTGTAGACGTGGCGCGTGCCTCGCTCCGTTCCAAATAGGCCGCCGAGCGCCTGCAAATTCAGCATGTCGCCCTTATTGGCGCCGACGATCAGTCCGATATAGGTCATCACCAGAAAAACGGCGAGACCGATGAACGAGCGCGTGCTCTCCGGCATGGTGGTATACGCTATGACGAGAGTCGTGAGATACGCGCCCAAAATCCCAAGGATCGAGCCGATCACCGCTCCAATCAGCCGACGCAGGCTCGCGCGGCGGAGGCGCAGCTCAAAAAAAATCACGCCGACTGCAAACGCCAGCCCCACCAGCGAACCATATAGATGCGAAAGGCTGAATGGCCCGAAGTGATATCCGGCCGCGACGCAAACGACAGTAAAGATCAGCCGAATCGCCAGCATGTCCCAAAAACTTCCGACGCGGCCAACTTCACCCTTGGAAAGCAAAACGGATTTCGCGGCAGCGGTTTCGGAATTCGCAGACTGCGAGGAAGCTTTGGAAATATTAGAAGTGCGGTTCATTCTGGGCCCCTTATAAGAGAAATATGAAACTATGAATTCGCTAACTTCATCTGACTTCAGTACGGTCCGGCTGGATGATTTGCTTCGAAATCACACCGGAATGAATTGGATGAAAGTATGAACTCTATACCAAGTATATCACCGATGAGGGGAAACTGCTTTAACGAACATAAAAGCGCGGGACGCGGCGGCCAATGGCGCAAAGCATGTCGGAAGTAACCGTACCGATCTGGCGAGCAACCTGATCCGCGTGAATCGAGACGCTGCCATCTTGGCCGTAGATGGTCGCAACGTCGCCGACAGCGGCACCCGGAACGTCCGTAACATCCACCATGGAGAGATCCATCGAAATCGTTCCCACGAGCGGTGCAAAGCGCTCCCGGACGCTCACGCACCCGCGATTGGTACGCTGCCTTGCAATCCCATCGGCGTATCCTGCGGCAATCACGGCGATGCGCGAAGGCCGCTCTGTGACGAAGCGCGCACCATAGCCGACGGCCTGTCCGCTCGCGACCTCGCGAAGCGAAATGATCCGCGCGCGAAGGCTGAGGCATGGCTGGAGCGACATCGCGCTGCGCACAGCCGTGGCTTTCTCCGGCGGCTCAAATCCC
Source organism: Candidatus Acidiferrales bacterium (assembly GCA_030037355.1). Classification (GTDB taxonomy): domain Bacteria; phylum Acidobacteriota; class Terriglobia; order Acidiferrales; family UBA7541; genus DAHUXN01. Next base: position 9,029 of record JASHRL010000235.1, read on the forward strand.
TGGTGATAGCCGTAGAGCACCGCGCCGGGCCGCACCATGTCCGCGTACGTTTCCGGCCGCGCACAAATCGCTCCGCTATTCGCCATGTGGATGATTCCTGGAGAGATGCCCGCCGCCCGCAACTGCGCTAGAGAGTCAGCGAAGATTTTTTCCTGCTGCTCGTTCTGGTTCGATTGAAAATTCTCCGAAGAAGCGAAATGTGTGAATGTCCCGCCCAGCTCGATATGAGAGCAATCGGCAAGCTCGCGGACGAAGGCGTCAATTTCCGCAGGCGAAATTCCCAGGCGGTTCATGCCCGTATCAATCTTCAGATGAATGGCGAACTTTTTTCGCGAATTCCTGCCGCGCCATTTTGCAACGGCGCGGTCGAGAGAACGAAGCTGGCCTAGCCTCGCAATCGTAGGCGTCAGGCTGTACTTCAGCAGACGCTTCTCTTCGCCGGGCCAAAAACCCGTAAGCAGCAAGATCGGCTGGCGAATTGTGGCCTCGCGCAATTCGAGGCCCTCGGCCGAACATGTCACGCCAAAGGCATCGACTCCCATGCGCGACAACGCTTTGCTGACGTCGACGGCGCCAAGGCCGTAGGCATTGGCTTTGACGACTGCGAGCACTTTGCGCTTCTTCCCAATCATGCGCCGCACAATTTTCAAATTGTGAGCGAGGGCCGAAATGGAAATCTCGGCCCAGACGGGGCGGCCTTCGAAATGGATTCCTTTCGTCATCGCGAGCGTTTGCCTGAAGGCGAATTACCAGCTTACTCCGCGCGAGCCTTTCCCGGCACTCAGAATCCGGCGCCTGCAATGCCGTTTAGTTAACAGCCAGGGATGGTCTGCAAATCGTTGGCCGCGCGGATTCTTATTCAAACTGTGGTTGAAACCCCTTGTTTTGATAGCGCTACAGGAGAGCCGTCAGCTTGCAAAATAGCCCGACGGAGCATTGCTGGCTACGGCCGGACACAGTGCGGCGAGAGGTATACACCTGAGTCTTACTCGGGGATTGCGCTAAAAGAATCCGGCGCTGCTTGTTCGAAGCGGGTGAAGCGGTTCAAGAATACGAAATCCAGGCTACCCGTCGGGCCATTCCGCTGCTTGGCGATGATCAACTCGCACTTCGCGCGTTCTTCTTCGGGCAGGTCCGTCTTATAAAAACCCGGCCGGTTGATGAAGAGTACAACGTCGGCATCCTGTTCGATCGCGCCCGATTCGCGAAGATCAGCCAGTTGCGGCTTGCGGTCCTCTCGTTCCGGGGCGCGTGTCAACTGGCTCAAGACAAGCACGGGAATTTTCAGTTCTTTCGCGAGCCCCTTGAGCGACCGGGAAATGCTCGAAACCTCTTCGTTGCGGTTACCGAAGCGGCCGCGCGCGGA
>JASHRL010000236.1 GCA_030037355.1 Candidatus Acidiferrales bacterium
TCCTTCATGGCAATGACGTGCAAATCGGCGCCAATTTTATTTTCGGCGTTGAACATTTGCGCGAGCTCACCGAGCGTCATCGCATAACGAACGGGCATGGGGAAATATCCAACGAAATTCAGTTTGTCATGATCGAGCATCGGGCCTTCGATGGTGACCCCATCGAGAGGGTCAGGACGATCGAGAATGTAGAAAGAAATGTGATGCTGCGCTGCGGCTTCCATTGCGTAACACATTGTGGTGATGAAGGTATAGAAACGTACGCCTGCGTCTTGAATGTCGTAAACGAGCGCGTCTATACCCTGCAGCATTTCGGGAGTTGGGCGTCTCGTTTCGCCATAAAGACTGTAAATTGGCAGTCCGGTAGCGGCGTCTATAGTGGCAGAAACGTTTGAGTCCGCTTTCCCGAAGATGCCATGCTCAGGACTGAAAACGGCGACGAGCTTTACGCCGGGAGCGTGTGCGAGAACGTCGATCGTGCGCTTGCCATCGCGGTCTACGCCGGTTTGATTAGTGATGAGGCCGATGCGCTTGCCTACGAGTGGCGCGAAATTTTCCTGTTCGAGAACGTCGATGCCGGTGAGCGTCCGATCGCTGCGATGATAAATGCCGTCGAGGCCGTAAGGACGGACGGCATAGATACTGCGCTCGACCTTGGACGCAAAGCCGTGAGTGTCGCCGACGTTGAGGGCGGCCGCGACAGCGGTTGCGACCTTTGCGCGGAGGCTCGAAATCGCAGGGCGTTCGTAGGGATGAACGGCGTTGGTGAGTAAGATGATGACCGTCTGACTCGATGGATCGATCCAGACGGATGTGCCGGTGAAGCCTGTGTGGCCATACGACGTGAGCGGGAAAAGATCTCCGCGAGGCGAGGAATAGGCGGTATCAATGTCCCAGCCGAGGCCGCGAATGTTGGGGCTCCATGGAGGGGTTTGCGGAGTCGTCATCTTGTGAACCGTCGCCGCCGAGAAAACTCGGCGCGTGGTACCGGGAATTCGGCCACCGTCGAGAAGCATTTGACAGAAAATCGCCATATCATCCGCGGTGGAGAATAGCCCGGCGTGACCGGCGACGCCGCCGATCGCGCGCGAACGGGGATCGTGAACTACACCGCGCAGAACGTGGCCAAGGCCAGAGCCGGGTTTTGCGCCCGGAGGGAGATCGATTTCCTCGGTCGGCGCAATTCGCGGAATCCATGATGCGGGCGGAAGAAAGCGCGTGTGGGTCATGCCGAGCGGGCGATAGAAATTCTGCATCGCATACTCGTCGAGACGCTTGCCAGTGAGACGTCTCATAAGCTCGCCGAGGAGAATGAAATTCGTGTCGCTGTAAATGAAACGATCGCCGGACGGCGCCATCAAAGTTTCTGTGTCAATTTCGCTCATAAGCGCGTCTTCGCCCGCGAGCGCGGCAGAAAGAGGCGGATCAGGCGCGAGGCCGGAAGTGTGCGTAAGAAGCATGCGAATTGTGATTTGAGACTTGAGATCATCCGGACCATTGCCGGCGAATTCCGGCATATAGCGGACCAGAGGATCATTGAGTCGAATCTTGCCCTGCTCGAGGAGGCGCATAATGGATGGCGTAGTGGCGAAAAGTTTGGTGAGCGAGGCAAGATCGAAAATCGTGCCGATGGTCATACGCTCGCGATGGGGAATAACGGCGCGATAACCGAAGGCTTTGCGATAGATGACGCGACCGCGATGATCGACGAGGAGCACGGCGCCCGGGATTTCATCATGCGCGACGGCGTCGTTGAGGATCGAATCGAGGACGGAGAGATTGGGAGCAGACGGTTTCGCCTGAGCGAGAGTTTTTGCCTTGCTCGTCTGTGCAGACAAGATCTGCGGAACGAACGCGAGAAAGGCAACGAATATAGGGATGCGAGTTCGAAACATAGAAAGAGTCGGTTTATTGTGTGCCATAGAACCGTGTGCTATATACAGCCGCAACATGCAGCCGTCAACGATTGAATGTGCCCCACGAAAACGAATGGCTACTCTGAATCCAATCGATTTTGCATCCTTGCGTTCATGACTTCGCGCACTGCCGCTGGAAAAAAGAAAATCGCGAAGCGGATCAATTCGCGAACTGGCACAAATTGGGCCGAAACGACCCTGAAGAAGATGACGCTCGAGGAGAAACTCGGACAGCTCGTTGTGATCAATTTCTGGGGACGACTAACTTCAACCGAAAGCTCGGAATACAAGGAGCTTCTGCGACTGGTGCGAAAAAAACATGTCGGCGGAATCATGCTGCAGGCGCGACGGACGCCGACGGGAATCGAGCGTAGCCAGGCGTATCCGACGGCGGCGCTGGCCAACGAACTGCAGAGAGCCGCGAAAATCCCTCTGCTCGTTGCGGCAGACTTCGAAAACGGCACGGCGATGCGGCTTTCCGATGGAACGGCATTTCCGTCAATGATGGCTGTTGCGGCGGCGGGCCGGTCCAGCGACGCATATGCGGTTGGCAAAGTTACTGCGATTGAAGCGCAAGCTGTGGGAGTGAATTGGATTTTTGCGCCGGTTGCAGATGTCAATCTCAACCCCGATAATCCCATCATCAACATTCGCTCGTTTGGCGAGGACCCGAGGCGTGTTGCGGAGTTTGTGGCGGAGTACGTCCGTGGCGTGCAGGAAAATGGCGCGCTGGCGGGAGCGAAGCACTTTCCCGGCCATGGCGATATCAATGTGGACTCGCATCTTGCAGTGCCAATTGTCCCGCACGACCTCGATGACTTGAATCGGATTGACCTGCGTCCTTTTCGCGCAGCGATTGGCGCTGGAGTCGCGACAGTCATGTCGGGACACGTTGCTGTGCCAGCTCTTGAACCGGACGCGAATGTGCCGGCGACGCTTTCACGCCGTGTGCAAACAGACATGCTGCGAAAAGACTTGCGATTCGCTGGAATTGCCGTGACAGACGCGCTGGACATGGGCGGCGTAACGACGATTGCTTCATCGGCGGAAATTGCGGTACGCGCGATTGCGGCGGGAATCGATGTCTTATTAATTCCGCCGAATCCTGATGCGGCGATTATGGGACTGAGGCGCGCAGTCGACTCGGGTGAGCTACCTTTGGCCAGAGTGAACGAGGCCGTGCGCAGAGTATTGCGAGGTAAGCGCCGGCTCGGCCTCGATAAGCGTCGACGGATTGATTTGGGCAAGCTGAGCACCGCCATTGGCCGGCCGGAATATAAGGCCGCGGCACAGGAAATCGCTGATCGTGGAATCACGCTGCTGCGCGACGATCAGAAACTGCTCCCACTTGATGCAAGGCAACCCTTGCGCATACTGCTCGTTGTTGTTTCCGGTGATCCGGACGCGTATCCGGGCGCGCTGATCGAGAAGGAACTGTATGATCGAGTGAGTGAATTGCAGGTCGTGCGCACGGACACGAAATATCTGCCAGCCACAGCCGTGCAGTTGCCGGCGGCAGATCGCTACGATTTAGTGATCGTAGCGGTATACGTGCGCGTCGCCGATCGCAAGGGGTCTGTCGATTTGCCGGAAGAACAGACCGGGCTAATCAACAAAGTGATCGGCATGGGGAAACCATCGATCGTGGCATGCTTCGGCAGCCCATACATCGCGAGCCGATTTGCAAATGCGAAAACGTGGATCGCTGGCTTTGGAACGCAAGATGTGGTGCAACGAGCGATGATCCGGGCGCTGTTTGGACAAATTGATATTCGCGGCGAAATGCCGGTGCACATTCCCGGAGTGGCAAAGCTGGGAGACAGCGTGCGACTCGCTGCAAATCCCATGCAGCTCGTTGCGGCGCCGATGGCAGTCAAGGCATTACTGAAACCAGCGTTCCATATCTTGAAGCGAGCTGTACAAGAAGGCGCGTTTCCGGGCGGCGTCCTTGCTGTCGGGTACCGTGGAGAAGTGGTCGTACATGCGTTTGGGAAGCTGACATACGACAAGAAGGCACCCACGGTAAGCAACGATACGATTTATGACCTGGCGTCCCTGACCAAGCCGATTGTGACGACCTCGGCCGCTATGCTGGTCGCAGCCGAAGGGCTATTGGACATCCACGCGCCCGTTTCGCGATACATGAACGAATGGCGAAACGGCCCCGATGTAAAACTACGCGAGAAAGTGACCATACGCGACTTGCTGCTGCATACCTCGGGACTGCCGGCGCATCGCGAATTCTACAGGACCACGAAGGGGTTGCGCGATGTGTTGAGACGCGTTTGTGCAGAACCGTTGACGGCAGAGCCCGGGACGAGAATCGAATATTCGGACCTGGGCTTCATGCTGCTCGGCGAGATTGTTGAACGACTTACGGGCGAGGCGCTGGAGCAATTTGCACGCGAACGGATTCTTGGGCCGCTGGAAATGAAGCATTCGTGTTTTAATCCGCCGCGACGCTTGCGCCCGCAGATTGCACCGACGGAAGATGATGCCACGTTCCGCAAGCGGCAATTACAGGGCGAAGTCGATGACGCCAATGCCTTTGCCATGGGGGGAGTTACGGGACACGCTGGCTTGTTTTCCACTGCGGGGGATCTATCCATATTCGCGCAGACGATATTGAATGGCGGCATCTATGCGCACCAACGAATTTTCCCGCATGAGATAGTGAGTGAATTCACGACGCGCGTGAGTGTGGGCAATTCAGCTCGAGCGCTGGGCTGGGATGTGCCCACGGAAAGCTCATCCAGTGGCCGTTATTTTTCGTCACAGAGCTACGGCCACAACGGATTCACGGGGACTTCGATTTGGGTCGATCCGAAGAAAGACCTGTTTGTTATTCTGCTGACCAATCGCGTGTATCCATCGGCGACCAACGACAAGATTCGGGAAGTGCGCCCCGCATTACACAACGCTGTTATTGAAGCGCTGGGCTTGGCCACAGAAAGAAAGTAAGGCACCGGATTACTCCCACGTCACAATCCTGACACCTTCAGCTAATGTTGAGGGCGTACATGCTTCGCGCGCGGCTATAATCCATCGCGTGAGTTCCCTTCGATCACGAATAATTAGAACAGAAACGACTAACCCGCGCGCGCGGAACCTCGACTTGAAGACGACGCGTGAAATTCTAAGCATCATCAATCGCGAAGACGCTCTGGTCGCTCCAGCCGTGAGACGCGAGCTCCCAAGGATTGCACGGGCAGTGGATGAAATCGTCGCGCGGCTGAAAAATGGCGGCCGACTGTTCTATGTGGGCGCGGGGACCAGCGGGCGACTCGGAGTTCTGGACGCTTCCGAATGCCCACCCACGTTTGGCGTGCCGAGAACCCTGGTGCAGGGAATCATCGCGGGGGGACGACGGGCGGTTACGGAATCGGCCGAGGGCGCGGAGGACGATGCAAGCGACGGAGCGCGAGAGCTGCGAATGCGAGGATTGGCGCGCCGCGATGTGGTCGTCGGCGTGGCTGCAAGCGGAGCAACACCATACGTGCTTGGCAGCCTGAAGTTCGCGCGGAAGCGCGGAGCGTTCACGATCGCGGTGACCACAAACCGAGGAACACCAATTTCACGCATTGCGCATTTAACTATCGCTCCACTGACTGGTCCCGAAGTGATCGCGGGGTCGACAAGGATGAAATCGGGAACGGCACAGAAGATGGTCCTGAACATGCTATCTACAGCAGCGATGGTTCGTCTCGGCTACGTGTACGACAATTGGATGATCAACGTGGCGAAGACAAATCAGAAGTTACGGCAGAGGGCACTGAGGAACCTGGTCGAAGCCACGGGCGCGGATATGTCCGCTGTGGGACACGCACTGCGTCAAGCGGGAGACGATTCGCGCGTTGCGCTAGTGATGCTGAAAACCGGGCTGGATGCCAGAGCGGCACGAGCCGGATTGGCGGCGTATCATGGGAACATACGTAAAGCCATTGCGAGTGCGAGTGGTCTCGCGCGCAGCGCGGCACAGAACTGAGAAAGCGATGGATCGATTCAAGATCGAAGGCGGACGGCGGCTGGAAGGGACAGTGCAGATCAGCGGCGCCAAGAATGCGGCCCTCCCGATCATGGCTGCGGCGCTGCTGACGTCGGAAAAAGTCCACCTCGACAACGTCCCACGTGTGCGCGACATCATCACGATGGCCAAACTATTGGCGCACATGAAAGCGCACGTCGTAGCACAGGACCTCCCTCCATCGGCAATGACTATCCAGACAGAAGAGATCTCGCACACAGAAGCGCCCTACGAATTGGTGAAAACCATGCGCGCGTCGGTGTTGACGCTGGGGCCGCTGGTTGCACGATTCGGGTACGCGCGCGTTTCGCTGCCGGGCGGATGTGCGATTGGAGCGCGGCCAATCGATTTGCATATACAGGCCCTCGAAAAGATGGGCGCAAAGATCAACATCGATCACGGATACGTCGAGGCACGAGCAGAACGGCTGCTCGGAGCCGAAATTCATTTCGATAAAATCACGGTCACGGGCACAGAGAATGTCCTGATGGCCGCGACGTTGGCAGAAGGAGAGACTATACTTACGAATTCCGCCCGCGAGCCCGAGGTGACGGATCTGGCTGACCTACTCATCAAAATGGGCGCGAAAATCGAGGGCGTCGGTACATCGACAATTCGCATACGTGGTGTTCCGAAACTGCATGGCGCGACACACAAAGTGATTCCCGACCGCATCGAAGCAGGAACTTTTCTGATTGCGGGAGCGATTACTCGCGGCGACATTCTGGTGACGAACTGCGACCCGGGTCACTTGGGAGCTATCATCGACAAGCTCCGGGAATGCGGAGTCGAGATTATTCCGGAAGGAAGCGGCAGGCTGCGTGTGCGAGTTTCGGGGAAGCTGCGCGGTGCGGACGTGACTACCGAAGAATATCCCGGCTTCGCGACCGATATGCAGGCGCAGTACCTGGCGCTGGCGACGCAAGCGGAAGGCAAATCCGTCATCACAGAGACAATTTTCGAGAACCGGTTCATGCACGCCAGCGAGATCCTGCGGATGGGTGCAAACATCGAAGTCGAGGGACGCAAGGCCATCGTCCATGGACCGACGCCACTGAGCGGCGCAACGATCATTGCTTCCGATCTGCGCGCAAGTGCGTCGTTGGTGCTGGCTGGCCTCGTTGCAAGCAATACGACGTATATAGACCGCGTGTATCACATCGATCGAGGATATGAGAGGATCGAAAGTAAACTCTGCGCACTGGGTGCGCGAATCGAACGCATCGGCTAAGCGAGGAATCTAACACGCCAGTTTTCAGATCGTTTCATTGCTACGGAACGGATTCGCGAATAGTCAATCCAAATTGTAAATAAAAAAGGGAAGCGAGGTCCGCTTCCCCGTTGGCCTTTTGGATGCTTAGAGTTCTTTCGCGCTGTCAGCTACCAGCCTCCGCAGTTGACGCCTGCCCTTCGTTCGATTGTTCAGTCGACTTCTGCTTCTCGCGAGCCTCGCGCAGCAGAGCCTTGCGGCTCAGCTTGATCTTATTGCCTTCGATGGCGAGAACCTTCACCATAACTTGATCGCCTTCCTTGAGTGCATCGCGCACGGAGCGAATACGCTGCTCGGCGATCTCGCTGATGTGCAGAAGCCCGTCCGTTCCGGGAAAGAGCTCGACGAACGCGCCGAATTCTGCGAGCCGTACCACCTTGCCGAGATACGTCTTCCCGACTTCCGCAGTCGCGGTGACCATCCGCACGCGATTGAGAGCCTCCTCTGCAGCTTTGCCGTTGACGCCGAAGATGTGTACCGTGCCATCGTCGAGAACGTCGATTTTGCAACCGGTCGCCTCAGTGATAGCCCGAATGTTCTTGCCGCCGGGGCCGATGAGATCGCGGATTTTGTCCGTCGGAATCGTGAGCGTCGAAAGATGCGGCGCGTATGTGGAAATTTCAGTGCGTGGCGACGAGATTGCAGCTTCCATCGTGTCGAGAATCTCAAGTCGCGCCTTGCGCGCCTGTGCAAGCGCCTCCCGCATCATGGCGATGCTGACGCCGGTGACCTTGATGTCCATCTGCAGCGCTGTGATTCCCTGTCGGGTGCCGGCAACCTTAAAATCCATGTCGCCGTAATGGTCTTCTGCACCTGCGATGTCAGTGAGGATCGCGTACTTATCGCCTTCGACTACCAGGCCCATCGCGATGCCAGCGCACGTAGCTTTAATCGGGACGCCAGCGTCCATCAAAGCGAGACAGCCACCACATACCGAAGCCATCGATGAAGAGCCATTCGATTCCAGAATGTCGGACACGACGCGGACCGCGTACGGAAACTCAGTTTCAGACGGAATGAGGTTCGCAAGGGCACGCTCGGCCAACGCACCATGGCCAACTTCGCGGCGTCCTGGGCCGCGCAGCATCTTGACTTCTCCAACCGAGAAAGGCGGGAAGTTGTAATGCAGCATGAAGCGCTTGAAAACATCCTCCTCGAAAAGCAAATCGAGGCGCTGCATGTCGTCCTTCGTGCCGAGCGTTACAGTAGCTAGCGACTGCGTTTCTCCACGAGTAAAAAGCGCTGAACCGTGGACGCGAGGCAACAGACTGACTTCGCAGGTGATTTGCCGAATCTGATCGAACGCGCGTGCATCCGGGCGGCGATGCTTCGTGACAACGTCGTCACGGAAAATGCGCTCGCGGAGCCGCTCAAAGGCACGCGTCGCCAGTTTGCGCTTGTCCTCTTCCTCTTCGGGGATGGACTCCTTGATTTCCTTTTCGATTGCCGCTACGCGAGTGTAGCTCTCGAGCTTGGGATACTTTGCGGTATCGAGGGCGTCGTGGAGACGTTCGCCGTATTTCGATTCAATTTGTTTGGCAAGCGCCTCGTCGAAAGCCGGAGGAGTAACCGCTGGCTTCTGTGGTCTGACCAAATTGTGAAGCTCGCGGATCGCGCCAATGATCTTCTTGATTTGGTCATGGCCAAAGGCGAGCGCATCGGCAACAGTTTCTTCAGAAACTTCGAGTGAGCCGGCTTCAACCATCACGATGGCTTGCTCCGAGCCTGCCACGACGATATTGAGAAGGCTCGTCTTCTGCTCGGCGACAGTTGGATTGACGGTCAAACGGCCATCGAGCAAACCCACGCGCACGGCAGCGATAGGATTGTTGAAAGGAATATTCGAGCAATAAAGAGCGGCAGAGGCCGCAGTGACGCCGAGGACATCCGGGTCATTTTCACTGTCGGCGGAAAGGACCATGCTCACGATTTGGGTTTCCGTCGACCAGCCTTCCGGGAATAGTGGCCGCAGCGGGCGGTCAATCAGCCGTGAAACGAGAATTTCGCGTTCGGTCGGGCGGCCTTCGCGCTTGAAAAATCCACCAGGAATTTTTCCGGCTGAGTAAGTGTACTCGCGATAATCGACAGTCAACGGAAGAAAATCCTTTTCAGTCGCTTTGCTATCCATGCACGCGGTCGACAAAACGACCGTATCGCCGTAGCGGAGCACAACGGCTCCATTAGCTTGACGGGCCATCTTGCCCGTCTCGAAACTCATTTGGCGTCCGCCAATTTCCACACTTGTCTGATGTGCCATTCAAATTCACCTTTGCGCCCGGTATGCCGGTGCGCTTTCCTTTTACAGGAGAAAACCCCTGTTTCTTCATAAGAGATCGCAGCCGAGGAGCAAACGAACTAGAAGGCTACGCGCTTGCGGGATAAGATTTGCGCACACAATCACCCACACGGCCCCACAAATCAGTTCGATGCGGAGGAAATACTTCCGGGTGGGAGCGTAATTGGCTCGCTGAAAAAGCCTTACTACTTGCGCAAACTAAGTCTTTCCACAATCTCGCGGTACCGATCCGGGTCGCGGCGGTTCAGGTATTCCAAAAGCCGGCGGCGGCGATTCACCATCATAATCAGGCCGCGCCGTGACGAATGATCCTTTACGTGAGACTTGAGATGCGTGGTCAAATAGCTGATGCGTTCACTGAGGAGTGCGATCTGCACTTCCGGAGAACCCGTATCCTTCTCGGCTCGCCGGTATTGCTCGATGACGCCTATTTTGGCCTCGCTCAACTCAATTCCCTCCTGAATCTCCACACCCTGCTCCAAGCGTTGTCTCTTCCGTGTCCCAAAAATCCTAGCACAGAGTGGCGTGTGAACAATAGAAGTTTTTTTGAAACAACCGTTTGAGACGCCCTTTCGAGAGTTCTTCGAGAACGTCACTTCGAGTCGATCATCGTTACTTGAGACGAATACCGCGCCGCGAGAGCGGCTCGGCAAATGTATAGGCCGTATGCGCGGCAGAGGGATGATTCACTTTCGAGCGGCGTCCTTCGTTCCGCAATCGCCGGAAAGCCTCGGGCCACGCGGGGGGTTGTTCGATTTCCTGGTCCCAATGTCCAAGCGCGGCTTCGTCACACCACTCCAACAATTTGCGCATGGCGTCGCGGTGAGGGCCTGCCATCATGAAATTTTTCATCGCGGCGTCCGTGGTCCAAACCGTCGCAGTCCAGAAAGTTCTATTGCGGTCGTTCATCACTCGCGCTGCGATGTTGCCCTCGGCCTTCGCGGCCTGACGCCCCGAGCGGAATGCGTACCAGAGAAACGCGGGGAGGTGACGGACGGAGCGCACACGCAGGCGAGTGATGGAAACGACGGGCATAATCCTCTTTCGAGTCGGTCAGTAACTGAAACAAAAATCGCTCACGTATGGTTTCCACTGACGAGCGCCAGAAATTCATCCCGCGTCTGTTTGTTCTCGCGGAATGCACCCAGCATAGCGCTGGTGACAGCAGACGAATGCTGCTTTTCGACGCCGCGCATCACCATACAAAGATGCTTGGCCTCTATGATGACGCCGACTCCCTGTGGGCCGAGCCTTTGCTGAATAGCTTCTGCGATTTGGTTGGTCAGGCGCTCCTGGATCTGCAGGCGACGAGCGAACATGTTGACCAGGCGCGCAATCTTGCTGAGACCGACGACTTTCTTCGATGGAATGTAGGCGACATGGCACTTTCCATAGAACGGCAACAGATGATGCTCGCAGAGGCTGTGCACCTCGATGTCTTTGACAACTACCATCTCGTCGTAGCAGACGCTGAACATGGCGCCATTCAGCAATTTGTCAGAATCCTGGCGATAACCGCTCGTCAAATAGCGCAAGGCCTTTTCAAACCGCTCGGGGGTGCGGCGCAAGCCTTCACGATTCGGATCTTCGCCGAGCAGGACGATCATGCGGCGAACAAGATCCGCAATCGTTTCTTCTCCGGTTAGATGTATCGTTTCTGTATCCGTCGATTCTTTACGCATTTCAACTCCTTGGCCTACTCGTGTTCATCGACCCTGTACTCAAAACTGTTCTTTGTTGTTTCTTCGATCCGCACACTTACAACGCGCGCGTGTGGAAAACCCGAAAGTCGGCAGAAGATCACGCGGCAAAGATTCTCCGTAGTGGGGACGCAGTCGCGAAATTCGGGGATTTGTTCGTTCAAGTATACATGGTCGAAATCGCGGAGCACTTTTTCCTGGACGAACTGATCGAGTTCAGCGAGATTGGCAATCATTCCGGTCTCTGGATTCACCGGGCCGCGCACGGCTACTTCGATCGTGTAGTTGTGGCCATGACCATGAGCGTTCGCGCATTTGCCGAAAGTCTGTGTGTTTTGCTCCTGCGTCCACTCCGAGCGAAACAGCCGGTGCGACGCGGGAAACGAATACCGGCGATTGAGCGACAATTTCATGCGCCGTTCCTTGCGCAATCCACGAACAGGTCCGGAGATTCGAACAAACGAATCCGATCCAGCCGGCCATGGCTGATCTTGGGCTCAAGGATTTTCCACAGGGCGGATGCGATTTCTTCGCATGTCGGAATCTTGCCGGCAAGTTCCGGGACTTCGTAATTCAAATGGCGATGATCCAAACGCTGCATGACTTCACGGTCGAGAATTTCCTTGAGTTCCCTCAGATCCAGAATCATTCCAGTTTTCGGGTCAGGCTCGCCGGCAATCGTCACCTCAA
>JASHRL010000237.1 GCA_030037355.1 Candidatus Acidiferrales bacterium
CACGAGCGAGACGTTTACTCTCTCGTGGCGTGCGCCTTGATTTTGCCGGTCGCGCGGCGCAATCTGGATTCTGGAGTCTATGAGCCTGGCCCATGCCGGAAGATACGAAGAAACCCAACCGATTTCAGACGGCGCAACCGCAAATACCGGGTGTGCCGCAACATCAGGCTCCGCCTCAGGCCAAGACTCAGGTACAAACTCCCAGCACGGCACAAGCGGCACCCAATAAACCAGAAGCGATTCAAAAAATCAGACAGCGTCCGAACACTATACCGACTTACCTGTGGGCATGCGGAGGCGGCGCGATTCTGATCATTGTGATCGCATTGATTTTTTTCATGCGCGGCTCCGCGCGAGCGGCGCATTCCGCGGCTCCTGTAGAATCTTCCGAAGCAACGGCGCAACCGACGCAAACTGCGCCGGCTGAAGCTGAACCGGTTGCTCCGGGGCGCATCGCGACAACCGAGGAGCTAACGCAACCGTGGGCGGCAAAGAAATTTCTCTATCGCACGGGAACAGGCGACACGATTCCGGCTATGGTCGTGCATTTGACTGGGAACACGTACTGGGCATTTTCGCTGCAAGAACCTTACGGTTCCTGCACGTTGGAATACGAAACTGACACGCAGAAACTGCTCAACGAGTATGGAGTTCGGTCTTCGAGACCGTTGCTCGTTGACCCATGTTCGCGTACGGTTTACGATCTGACGCGATACGGAAACGGACCAAATGGTTTAGTGCGCGGGGCCATTATTACAGGTGTGGGAATGCGGCCCCCGTATGCAATCGAAGTGCAAGTGAACGGCCACGAAATCCTTGCGACGCGCGCGGAACCTGAGCAGTAGCTGTAATAGCCACTCGGCCGTTCAGCGCGGCCCCGAAAGATCTTCTCGACCAATCTCTTTGTCATCGAGCTTGCCATCCCTCTCTCGACTTTGCTCGCACCATTCGCGCATAATCAGGCCGTGAAAGAGGCGGTCTCTAGCGCGTTGGGAGTTGGGTCTGCGTGAGCGATGAGGAATTGAAAGGCCCCTGAGTGCTACCGGGGACAAAGCGGACCAGACTCACTGAACGCGCGTCCGTGCACCTTGACATGGCCCGCGGACTGGCAGCTGTCGCCGTCCTAGCCGGGCACGTACGAGGATTTTTTTTCGTTCCCTACCATGAACTCGCACGGCATTCGATTGGACTTTCTGCGCTTTATGCCGCGACGGCGCTAGGGCATCAAGCCGTAATCGTCTTCTTTGTCCTCAGCGGTTTTTTCATCGTTTCGAGCATTGTGGACTCAATAGAAAAGAACCGATGGTCGTGGAAAGTTTATCTGACGAATCGGATTGTGCGCCTGAGCCTTGTCTTAATTCCCGCGCTCGTCCTCTGCTGGGTTGCCGACCAAATTGGCATGACAGTGAAATCGACTGCGCCGTTTTACGAACATCAGTTGTTGTCCTCGTTTTCCGCGAGCATCGCGCAACTGGAAACCGCGAGGAATTTCTTCGGAAATTTATTTTATCTACAGAGCATTTTGGTGCAGTCATTCGGTTCGGACGCACCGCTATGGAGCTTGAGCTACGAATTCTGGTACTACATACTTTTTCCTCTGGTTCTCTGTGCGTTGCTCCGGCGCAGCCGCGCCTCTACGCGCCTGGTTTTTGCCGGCCTGGCAGTTGCCGTGGTTTGGTTTGTTGGCGCAACGATCGCGGCGTATTTTCTGATCTGGCTTATCGGCGGCGCAATCGCCGTATCTTCATTTTTCAAATCGTCGCCCGTTCGATTTGCGAAGGCGAACGCGTTTGCTCTCGCGCTTTTCGCTTTTGTTCTGGGATTCAGCGTGAAATATCCGCTGCATTCGCCATTCGGTACGGACGCTATCGTCGCGATTGGATTTGCATTTTGGACGTATTGCACAGTTGAAGTTCGCGAAGGCGAGCTCACGGCCATCTACGCGAAGGTCGCGCGCCTGCTCGCGGGCTTTTCTTACACGCTATACCTGACTCATTTGCCGCTCGTGCTCTTGCTGTGCGCATTTGTCATTCACGGAAGACTGTGGAGCCCGGACGCACTGCACATTTGCTACGGAGCTGCAATTGTCATCGCAGCGATGGTGATTGCGTATGGTATCGCTCAGCTCACCGAAGCACGGACGGCGCAAGCGCGAAATGTCGTCCTGAAATTGCTGCCCGGGAAAGTTCAATCAGCTCCAGCGAAGTCCTGATCGCCCGATGCGAAACTCAAAAGGAAACCGCTCCGCCAGATGATGCCTCCAGCGGAGCGGTAACATCGAGCAATCGGCAAAGCCACCAGCGAACGGCCAGCGTTAGAAGCTCGTCAAGAGCTCCACAGATCGCGCGACCATTTCGGCCTGACCCGTCTGTTGGTCCACGAGAATGAATCCAACGACGCGCAGGTCGAACGGCCCCTGACCGGTGAGCGCAGAAAGACCGCTCAGGTTAATGTAGTTCGTATACTGTGTGCTAATGATTGTCAGCGGCGAAGGCAAGAGAATACCCGCCAGGTAATTGTCGTTAATCTGGAAGGTTCCGGTATTTCCATTGAGAATTTGCGTGCTTCCGGATACCCAAGCGCCCTCTTGACCCTGACGTTCCAAGGTGACGCGATGGACGGTGAGCGTCTGCGAATTACCCGAACCACTGAGCGCCCCTCCGATTCCGAGGCGTTGCCCTGGAGCCAGCGTCGTATTGCTGAAAAGAAGCGTTGTCAACGGGTTGTGGAAGTCGCCGATGAAGTACTTCTCGGAACCATCCAGCGTGAGACTATCGATCGCCCCAATTGGCGCGACGCTGGAAACGTTGGGCAGTTCGGTTCTGACGTACATCTGGAGTTGCGTCGCCGGACTCGGCGTAGGCGGAATCACTGCGGTCGCCAAACCTCCGAGGAAGAAGTGATCCTGTGAAAGGATGCCAACTTCATCGGCATCGATGTCGTGTGTGATCGGATCAAGCTTTCCGGAAACTTCGACAATCGAATTGGTGGTGAGAGCTGCAAACGAGGCGTCGCCATCCCAGTTCGTGGTGGAGCTGGTTATGACTGTCCAGTCGCGACCGTGTTCTCCCTGCATGGCAAAAGACGAAGAACTGGTGTCAATGGAGGTGACGCCGCCGCGGAAGCAGTCAATTTCGGCCTCTGGATCCGTGGCCGCAAGGCCTCGAACCTTGAAGGTCGGCGTGATTGCGCCAGTCACCTGCCCATTTTGAACGACGATTGTTTGGGCCAGGTCGAGGTCGATAAGGATGCCGACGAGGTCATTGGGATCTACAACGAGATTGTTGGATAGCTGCACAGTAACGGAAAACGTTCCGGGCGTGGCGTCAATGGTGTTCAACGCCGGCGGACTAACACTGGTATCGAGATAGCCAATGACAGCGGACGAGCCGCTGATGGTCACGCTGTCGTAACTACCGTTCGGGACACCCTGAAGATCCAGAAGATCATGCAGGCCGCTCAGGCGCGCAAAATCGATCTGCGTGGCATTCTGGAGGACAGGAATTGAACCGCCCGAATTGTTGACGGTCACACCGGTGATCAACACCTGAAACGAAACCACGCTGGGCAATGTTGGTTGCGCGTCAGTCCCTTCCGAAAAGACATTGCCCATTTGCGACTGGGAATTTGTCGTATTCCCAGCGCACCCACTGATTACGGCGAGCAAAACTGACGAGACGATCGCTACGATACTCTTTCGGATTCGCATTCCCTTCTCCTGTTCCACCCCAGAACGGACGAAGAAAAACTGCATGAATCGAGAAGGAGTTTATCTTCCGGGACTCCCCTCTTGAAGATTCAACACGACGGCCTAAAAAAAGTTGTTGGACGCGCGAAGAAAATACACCTCGAGCAAAGAATATTGCATCCAAAGATTGGCTGGATGCGCAGAGCCGAGAGCCTGTAATCCGATGATATAATTCGCTTTAGAACATGACTAAATCACAGGAGGCGCGTGATGCGTAGGTTGAGGACCGCGCTCTTGATTTTGGCGTCAACGGCGGCAATCGTCGTGGGTTGTGCAAAAAGACCTAACGACGCACAGTTGACCACGAACATCAAGGCGCAACTGTTCTCTGATCCGCAGACGAAAAATACAAACCTTCAAATCGCGGTGAAGAACGGAGTCGCGACAATTTCTGGCACAGTGCCAAATAATGGCGCTCGGTACGAGGCGTACAAAATTGCCGCGAGCACGCCGGGCGTTAGCAAAGTGGATGACCAGATGACTATCCAGACACCAGAACAAACCGCAGAAACAACTCCCCCACGCGCTCCGTACAACGGTAAGCTCTCCAAAACACCTATCCTGGGAGAACCTATCGGCGACAGAAGGGCCTTGCCTCCTGGAAGCGCTCCACCACCGCCAGCGGCGAAAGCGAAGAAAGTCGCAGAACACAAAAAGCATGCGCGCAAGGAGCGGCGCGTCGAAACCGCGCACGAGAAGAAGAGCAAGGCGGCTGTGCCAGCTTCAGTTCCTGCAGCCGAAACAGCAGCAAACGCACCGGCGACAGCGCCCGTGAGCGCCCCCATTGCGCAAACGCCCGCGCCTGTGAAAACTCCTCCGCCACCGGCACCTCCGCAGCCGATAACGGCCCAATTCTCTGTTGGAACAGCGATTGAGATACGAACCATTGATGCGATCGACGCTGGCAAAAACAGTCCCGGAGACGAATTTCAGGCGTCGCTTGCGAAGCCGCTGACTTCCAACGGAAAAATCGTGGTCCCGGCAGGAGCAAATGTCTATCTTCGAATGGTCACTGCCTCGAATGCAGGGCAGTTCAAAGGCCGGAGCGTGGTGCAGCTTCAACTTGTGCGGCTTGAATTCCAAGGTACGGACTACCCGCTTGTTTCGGACACGTACACTGACGAGGGCGACTCGCGCGGGAAAAGTACCGCCGAAAAGGTTGGTGGCGGAGCCATACTGGGAGCGCTCATCGGGGCTATCGCGGGCGGCGGAAAAGGAGCGGCGATTGGCGGAGCGGTCGGCGCCGGAGGAGGCGGAGTGGTTCAGGGCGCCAGCAAAGCAAAACAAGTTCATATTTCGCCGGAGACGAAAATCGATTTTGCGCTTCAGCAGCCGCTTGAAATCACTTATCTGCCCGGCGGCACGCAATAAAAAGAAGCTTCAGAATTTTAGTGCGCGAACGGGCTGATTGACGCTCGCATCGGAGAGAGTCTGCTTTCGTTCCTTCGGAGTGAGCTTGCCTTGGCATCGCGCAGTAACATACGATGACGTCCTAATTTGAGCGGCGAATCCATGCTCGGCAAAACCATTCTGCACTACCG
>JASHRL010000238.1 GCA_030037355.1 Candidatus Acidiferrales bacterium
GCTTCCTTGGCAGAGCCAGTGCGATTGACGTCGGCGGCCAAGGCTGCGGGTTGAGCGGCGAAGTTGAGTCCAGGTCTTTTGGACTCGGTGCTGCGCCGCTTACCACGGCCGACTGATCCGAATCTGCTCGTTGGCTTCGAAACCAACGACGACGCAGGGGTGTATCGACTGACGGATGATCTCGCGCTTGTGCAAACCGTCGATTTTTTGACGCCAATCGCCGACGATCCCTATACGTTTGGCCAGATTGCGGCCGCCAATTCTTTAAGCGACGTTTACGCCATGGGTGGAAAGCCCGTCTCGGCGCTTTCGATTGTCGGTTTCCCACCAGACGGTGACGCCACTGTGCTGGAGCAGATTCTTCGTGGCGGGCTTTCGAAAATGGATGAGGCGCGCTGCACGATTTTGGGCGGACACTCTGTGCGCGACGACGATTTGAAGTTCGGATACGCGGTAACGGGAATTATCGGGCCGAAAAGAATTTGGCGCAATGTCGGCGCGCGGCCGGGAGATGTTTTGATCTTGACGAAGACGATTGGCACGGGCGTCATCGCTACGGCGTTGAAAGCAGGGAAGGCGCCAGCAAACGCCGTCGAAGCGGCGAATGCATCGATGGCAACTCTCAATCGTGGCGCGGCAGATGCGCTGCACGAAATCGAAGGACTCGCAGGCGATTCCGCGATTCACGCAGTCACAGACATCACCGGCTTCGGCTTGCTTGGACACGCAAGAGAAATGGCGGCGGGCAGCGATGCGTCATTCCGAATTGCCCACACGAAAATTCCTTTTCTGCCCGGGGCGCGCGAAGCGGCGAGTAGCGGCTATCTTGCGGGCGGGCTGAAAAGCAATCGCGAGTTTGTCGAATCGTGCGTCGGATTCGCGGCCAATGTGCCGGAGGAGATTCGTGCTTTGCTGTTTGACCCGCAAACATCGGGCGGATTTTTGTTTGCAGTTGCACGCGAACAGGCCGCAGCGGCTTGCGCGGCGCTCGAACGCCACTCTCTCCGCGGCGCGCAAATCGGCGAAGTCGTCGCCAAGCGCTCGCCGCTCATTGAAGTTGCCTAGGGGCTGCGAAGCGACTTAAGTTAGTACGCCAGCCCGTTTGCAGAAAACAGCGGGCCGGAGGCTTTGCCTTCAGCGGCTGCTTTCAAACGAAACATCAAACCACCCCATGTCGTGTTGCAGTCGACAAAATAATCCGACTCCGTCTGCCAGCCTGCATGCGAGAAACGAAGCACAGTGCGGCCATTTTTCGGCTCCAGGCGAAAATGCAAGCGCGTGTCCTTCCATTCCTTACCGGTTTCACAGAGCCATTCCGCCTCCAAAGGAGTGATGCGAACCTCCTTCAAGCGGTAAACAGTGGCGCGATTGAAAAAGCCCAGTTCAACTGTCCCTGCCGACAGATCCTCGGTGACGTCGGCAGCCCACCAGCGCGCAAATCCACGCCCAGAGGCAAATAACGAATGAATCTTTTCCGCGGAAGCCTCGATCGAGATCGAATGCCGAATGTCTGGCATGTTCTGACTCCTTGAAGAATGGATCGCCGGGAGGGGCCGAAGAATTCGATCTGGCGACTAAAGTCTCGCCGTGCGTGTCATTGTACAGGAAAGGCTGGCCGTTGCTATAGAGGGTCCCCGCCGCCAAGCGATCGCCACTCGACGCAAACACTTCGTGTAAACTATTTTTCGATTCGTTTATGGATCCTGTTACTCACGGCATTGCCGGCGCGCTGATTGGCAAGTCATTTTTCTCGAAACGCAACGCGCGCGTTTCGATTTTTGCGGCGACGCTCGGCGCCGTTTTTCCGGACGTCGATATTTTCGTTGACGCCGTTTCGCACGACCCGCTGGCGATTGCGCGCTACCATCGGGGATTCACGCATTCGTTTGTGGGACTGCCGATTTTCGCCGCGGCACTGGCGTGGCTCACGCGCGTTGGTGTTTCCTGGTATGCGAAGCGGACGCATCGCGAGATCGGCTGCCCATCCTTCGCGGCGCTCTTTGTGATATATGCGGTGGGCATCGCGAGTCACATCGTTCTCGATGGCTTCACGTCTTTTGGGACGCGCATGCTCAATCCGTTTTCGACGGATCGCATTGCTTGGGATTGGCTTTTCATCATCGATTTTGCGTTCACCGCACTTCTTCTCGTTCCGCAACTCATCGCGTGGGTGCATGACGATCCCGCGGTGAGCAACAAACGCGGCAGCGCGATTTTCGTTTTTTTGACAATTTCAGCGCTCGGCGCGTGGGCGCTGGCAAGCTCGGCCGGATTTCCATTTTCTCTTTGGGTTGTCGCGATTGCGGCAGGAATTTTCGCAGCGCTTTGTTTTTTGCCGACGCGCGGAGGCTGGGGAAGCCGAGTCGGCCGTGCGAGGTGGTGCCAGGCTGGATTCGCAGTCGCGTGCGCTTACGTGATTGTCTGCGGCACTGCGCATCATGCGGCCATGAGCCGCGTGCGCGCATTTGCCGATAGCCATCATGCGAATATCGAGCGGATCGGCGCGCTCCCGTTACCGCCGTCGTTCCTCGATTGGAATGGAATGATTCTGACGCAGGGCGGAGTTTATCAATCGAGTTTTTCGTTGCTGAGTTCGCGCGGTGCCGAATTTCATTTTGTCCCTGACTCGCCGCCGAACCAATTCATTGCCGAGGCAGCAGGGCTCGAGCCCGTGCAGACTTATCTTTGGTTCGCGCGTTTTCCGGTGGTTCGCTATTTCGCTGACGATGATGAAAACGTGGTCGAGTATGCAGATCCGCGTTTTTTTGAAGGACCTGAGCGGAGGCCGATGCCCTTCACATTTGGAGTGATTTTCGACGCCCACGGCAAGTTGCTTCATTACGGCTGGATTCAGCGCGGGCCAGGACTTTCGCGCGACGCGACAACCACGGGTAAAGTGCAATGAAAATTCAGATTTTCAGCGATATTCATGGCGATTTGAAGTCTCTCGAAAAATGCCTGGCCAATCCGGCGGACATTTATGTTAGTGCGGGCGATCTGGCCACATTCGGGCGTGGATTGGAGCGCTGCGGGCCGC
>JASHRL010000239.1 GCA_030037355.1 Candidatus Acidiferrales bacterium
GGCGGCGCATCAGAACATCACCCGCACGACGACGTCCATCGTGCGCATCGATTGCGCGCCGGTGACTTCGCCAAAAGTGCTTGAGCCAAGAATGGTGGAAAGGCCGGAGAAGCTCGGAGTATTCGTCAAGTTGTTGACCTCCCAGCGTATATCCATGTGATGCTGTTGGTCGCGCCCAAAAACAAATGAGCGCGAGAAGCCAGCATTGATATTGAAGGTTCCCGGGCCGCAGATTGTGCCGCGTCCAGCCGTGCCGAGCGTTCCCGGAGCAGGAACGGAGAAAACGGAGGTGTTGAAGAAATCGAGCGGGCCACGCTGGCCAGCGGGGAGGCAAGCGTTGCCGTCCTGATCGGCGCGCTCGGAAAAGCCGCCGCCACTTTGAATGTTCGAGGAAGGCGGCGCGAGGGCCGTGTACGGCAAGCCGCTATTAATGGTCACAACGCTATTGATGCGATAGTTGCCGAGCAATTTGCCCGCCCAGCCGCTGCGCGCCCAGCGCTGGCGCGGGCCGAAGGGCAACTGATACGTTTCGCCGGAACGGAATTGGTGAGTCATGTCGAAGGCGGACCGCCCCCAATCCTGACGGAAATCATTTTGATTCTGGACGACGACTCCCGTTCCGCCACCGATCGCGCTCGCATCGTCGAGGGATTTTCCGTAGGTGTAGAGCGCGTAGAACATCAGGCCGCGCGACATGTGCTTCTGCAGACGTACCTGCAGCGCGTTGTAACTCGAATCGGCGACGGACTGATCGTAGGTGAAGCCATCAGCATAAGGAATCTGCCGTTGCCCAGTAGAGGGAAGAATGCGGTTGGGAGCTTCGAGCATGTCCAGATGGGTTCCTTTGGTTCCCGTATAAGTGAGGTCAAGAAACCATCCATGTTGAAATTGGCGCTCAAGCGAAAGATCCCAGATTTGGGCGTTGCCGGGCTTGTAATTCGGATCGACGGCTTTTGTGTTTGTGATCGTGGTTGACGAAGACTGGGACTGCGCCACAAACCCCTGCTGCAAAGTCAGGACCTGCGCAGGATTATTGTTCACATTGAATTGCGCGTCCGCCCAGGGAGGCTGATTGGCGAGCTCGCGAGCAAGCGTATCGTAGACAGATTCGTTATAAAAAATCGAATAGCCGGCGCGGACAATGATGGGCTGTTTCTGAAATGGCTTCCACGCAAGGCCGATGCGCGGAGCCCAATTATTATAGTCGCCGTGAATCAATGCACGCGGCAAAGGCGCGCCGAAAGGATTCGGTTGGCCCGGTACGACAACTTGAGCCGCAGTAAAATCGGAATTCACAACGATGTTCGCCAGTGCGTTGTAGATATCGACCGGCGGTGTCTCAACCTGATAGCGGAGGCCGTATTCAAACGTGAAACGCGTATTCACGCGCCAATCATCCTGCCCAAAGCCGATGAGACCCCAGTTGCGAAAATAGGTGCTCGTGCTGCCAAACTGCTCCTGTGTCGTTTGGGGGACGCCAAGGAGAAAATCAGCAAAATCAATGCCCTCCTCTCCGGGCACAGGGTTGCCCGAAGAATCTAGCTGGCTGGTCATCTGGCCCGTGAAGCTGAATGCGCCGCGAGGGATTGGGTCGGAGGCAGTGTTCAGTTCCATCCGGCGA
Source organism: Candidatus Acidiferrales bacterium (assembly GCA_030037355.1). Classification (GTDB taxonomy): domain Bacteria; phylum Acidobacteriota; class Terriglobia; order Acidiferrales; family UBA7541; genus DAHUXN01. The sequence continues at coordinate 1,622 of JASHRL010000239.1, forward strand.
ATTTCTCCGCCGGCAGTGATGGTGTGCTTGGGCAAGACATAGGTGACAGTGTCGTTGAAGCGGAGCGTTTGATTGCGAGTCAGAGACGGCACCGGATCGTTCAGACCCGTGAAGCTCGTGAAGCTGATTTGCGGAACACCATAGTCGATCGGAGAATTCGAAACGCCGTTGATGTCGAGCAGGGCAGCAATGTTATTGACGTAGGAATTGTCGCTGAGGATTTGTGTGCGTGCGCGAGTGAAATTCAAATAGGAATCGTTCGTCAGACGCGGAGTCCACACCTGTACAAAATGAAGATCGAGGTTCTGATTGCGCCCCGAGGTCGTTCCGCCGAGAGTGAGGAAGCTCGCGAGGGTATTGCCGCGCGTAGAATTGAAATTGTATCCGCCATTGATGCTGAACTTCTTCGATATCGTATGCAGGATATGAATGTTGACGGAATCGCTCGACTGCGGAACCGTAGCTTCGAGATGGTAATTCAACGCCGTACTAGCCGTGTTCACGTTGGGCATGGGAATGTAATTCAGCAAGCCTGTGGCTGCACTGCTCTGCATCGTTATCGGAATCGAGCAACCGATAGGCTGGCGTGGCCCGTTCAAACTTGAAAATGGGTTGTAGAGCTCGGTGACGACACCGCAGAAATCCCCCCCGCGCTCGGCGACGGTGGGCACCGTGGAGAAGCTGTCGATGGGCTCCTGCTGGCGGCCGAGCGTGTAGTTCACAAAGAAAAATGTCTTGTCGCTACCGTCATAGATATGGGGGATTACGAGCGGACCGCCGGCGTTGAATCCGAGCTTTTCGTTATAGAAACTGATCTTCGGCGGATTTGGCTCGGTTAAGGAATAAGGTCGCGCATCAAAGGCGGAATTTTGATATGTGTTGACGAATCCCCAGTGAATTCGATTCACCTGCTGGCGAAGCCTCTGCGACATGAAAGTTCGAGGCCCGCCACCGCCGCCACCACCCCGAAATCCCCCGGGACCTCCACGCCCACCACCGCCACCAAACATTCCACCTCTCTGCCCGGGAGCGGGGCCAAGCTGCACTCCCAAATTCGAGCCTGGCAAACCACCAGTGCCGCCGAATCCAGGAGAAAAAGTGCTTGCGCTCAGTCCAACCGAACCGTTCAGCACGTAAGAGTCGGCTGACGCAGCACCACCCATCGCATCACCGGTGGACGATCCCGTCTGAGATGCGCCCGGCGTTTCGCCCGTCGCCGCAGCGCCACCACCTTCTACATCCACATCGACCTGCTGAAATCCCCCCATCCCTGCCTGAATGGCGTTACTCACACCGGCCGGAATCGCCGCACCGGAGAAGCCGCGTCGGCCAGTGGAGCTCGGCGCTTGCCCAGCTGCCGCGCGATTGGTTCCTCCAGGTGACGTTTGGCTTGCCGTGGTGGCAGATTTTCCTGTGGCCGGTGTGGCCGCTCCCGAGGAAGACATTTGGGCGAGTGTCTGAACTTGTAGAGTAACCGTCAGAGATGGAGGAGGAGGACCCGCCTCCTGGAACGTGATCTCGAGCGAGTTCGATTGAAATCCGAGGCCTTCCGAAGTCAAATGATAGGAGCCAGCGGGGAGAGCCGGAAAACCGAATTTGCCATCTTCGTCGCTCCACGTGACCCAACTTTGATGCGTCACCGTGTTGGTGATTCTGACTGTAGCGCCGGGGATCGGCTCGTGCGTTGCCGTGACGACGACTCCGGAAATAACTGGCTGCGCGCCGGCCGTTTGCTTTGCTTGCCGTGCTTGCAACGCCATCGGACAAGCAACGAGCACTCCGAGAATCAGGAGAGAAGTTCTGCATACCCAAAATGCATTAAGCTTCAAACTATCTCTCCATCGTTCGCTGAAACCACACACAAGAATAATTAACCGAATTCGCAACCGGCTTTGCCAGCGACCATTTCAGATTGTTTATCTTCTCTGTGCTTGCGCTATACCTGCGCATCAACTCGCGGTCTCCGAATGCTTCTTTGAAGCGAACCGCGCGCGGAGCGTTGCCGTCATCGCGCACTTCCGAATTGCTCTCCGGTAACGGCGCAAACGGGAGGCTACTCCCGGCATTTCCTTAACGGCGAAAAAGCAGGCTATTGGCCGGACCCTGACCCGGGGTTTCCGCCGCCACCATGGCGACGCTCTTGCATCTGCTTCTGCATGTCGTCATATTTCTTCTGCTGATCGCTGTCCAGAGTTGCCCGAATCTGGGTTGAAGAATCCTGACGGATCTGTTGCATCTTCTGGAAGCGGTCCTGGCGCGAAAGTGTCGAATCGTTCCGTAGGTCATCCATCTTCTTCTGCTCATCCACGAGAATCGGCTTGATCTTGCCCTGCTGGTCGGAGGTGAGGTTTAGTTGCTTCGTCAGCATCTGTAGCCGTTCATCCGGAGTGGGCATGCCACGATGATGCCCCATGCCCTGTTGCCCGCCCTGTTGGTTGCCTTGCTGTCCATCTTGCTGCAAAGCCGCCGAAGCCAAAGCCGGGCTAGTGTTTACCAGGAAAAGGAAACCCGCTGCTAGCGACGAAATCCAAAACATTCTGTGCATTTTTTTCATGTCACGCTCCTCCGCGCTTCTTCTTACTTAATCAAAGCCCTGAATCGCTCGCCAAATACAAAAGTCGAACGATTCGCACCAAACGAAAGGGTTTTATGCGAACCACGCGCACATCACCCTATGTCCTACTTCATCCTAGGAAACTCGGAAGTTCCATCATTTATACTCTTTCCGAAGCGCCCAGCAAATGAGTCCGGATGGCCCTCATTCTAATAGGCCGTCATAAGGAAGGAAATACCCTGCTAAACGGGCGAGCCATTATCGAATGATCATTAATGATATGGAGGCGCGGGTGGGAATCGAACCCACGTATAAAGGTTTTGCAGACCTCTCCCTTACCACTTGGGTACCGCGCCCGTGAACAGACCAAGTATAGCGAAATTTGCGCTACGGCAAACATCGAATTGAAAGGAACGCCGCAGGAATGAATCAGCGAATCGTCAAAGTATACGGCATCTGAACGCGCACGGGCTCCGTGCGGGCCATAATCGAGAGGCGATGGACGATCGACTGAACGGCTGTGTACTCGTCCTGCGGTGCGGAAACGTTTCCCTGCAGACGATTGAAGAGTAATTCAAAAAACGTCTGGGGCTTGGGCATACGCACCAGTTCGACGGACTCGCTCGCGGGAATATGCGCTAGTTGCTTGGCGACGGCGATGGCCCGATCTGTTCCGCCTAAATAATCCACGAGTCCCAGGCTCTTGGCCTGCTCTCCGCTCCAGACGCGCCCCTTGGCGATCTTGTCTACCGCGTTGATCGGGAGATTGCGTCCCTCAGAAACGCCCCGCGTGAAATTCGTATAGACATCTTGGAGCATTTTTTGGACGGCCTCTTGCTGTTCCGCCGTGAAGTCGCTCTGCTCAGAATAGAGCGTCGCATTCTCGCTCGTGGCCACATAGTCAGTGCTGACGCCCAGAAGTTGATACAACCCGGAAAGGTTCATTTTGCCGCTGAATACGCCGATGGACGCGGTGATGGTTTCTGGATCGGCCACGATTTTATCCGCAGCCATAGAAATCCAGTAGCCGCCTGAGGCCGCCAAATCGGACATGGAAACAACCACCGGTTTTTCGCGCCGGGCCAATTGAACTTCGCGGCGAATGACTTCGCTGGCGACCGACGAGCCGCCGGGCGAATCGACGCGCAAAATAATTGCTCGTATATCCGAATCCGTGCGCGCCGCGCGAATCTCCCGGGCGATCGTATCTCCACCCATTACCGCTGTGCCTGTCGTTGTAATTTGAGAATCACCGGATACGATTTCGCCAGACGCATACACGATGGCGATTTCCGGCCCAGAACCGTCGCCCAACCCGAGGCGATACTGTGCAAAACTCACTGGATTCCAACCCCCGACCCTGCGGCGGAAGAAATCTTGGACCTGATCCCAGTCGGCAAGGCGATCAACGAGTCTGTCTTGCAAAGCCTCCTTCGGCAAGAATGGTCCTTTCGGGACAAGGCTGGCAAACTGAGCGCGATCCATGTTGCGCGCTGAAGAGACATCCGTGAGGTATTGATCGTAAACGCTTGTCAGAAGTGCCTGGACTTCCTCGCGGTGTGCAGGCGTAAATTTCTTTTCCGTGTATTCATTCGGGGCGGTCTTGTACTCCGCGATGTGCAAGAAGTCCGGAACAATTTTCAGTTTGTCGAGGCTTCCACGCAAAAATGTAGCCTCTGCCATCATTCCGCGCACGCCCAAAGGGTTCGTGGGCTCGAGCCAAATCTGGCTGCATCCGGTGGCGACGTAATACTCCTCATTTTCCGCACCGTCGTAACCCAGATAACAGAGGCTCGGCTTCCCGCTCCGGCGAAAACTCAGAAGATGATCATGAATCTCCTCAAGTTTTGCCCATCCTGCTTCCAGCGGTGCAATACGAACGACCAATCCTTTTACCCGGTAGTCGTTCGCCGCCTCATCGATCGAGTCATTCACTTCATGGAGCACGGTAACCTGGGAGCCAAAAAGAGCGCTCGAAAAATCATTCGGCCGCTGTTCCACAATGGAACCACTTAAGTCGAGTACGAGGACGGAGTTGGACGAGATCATTTGCGCGGGAGCAAAAGCCCAGCGCGGAACAATCCAAAAAAGCATGACGACGCCGGCAACGACCAACAGAATTACAAGTGCTCGTCTCTGACCCCACGTCATTTTTTTGCCCCTCGGCTACCGGCTCGCATTCGTCGTGACTTTCCAAAATTACCACCTGCGCACTGAAAATGCCATTCCGCCCAACTTTCTCCACCTGTTCGTTCGTACAGGAAAGCGGCGGCGGAAGTACAGTTACATGCATTGGGCAATTCCAGAAACAAATTCCATCAAGTACCGTAGGCCGTTGTTACCATTTTAGAGCAAGACGACCAAGGCTGCCGCGGGATAAAAAATATTCCTCAGGAGGGTAAGGCCGTGAAGAAGCCGATTATGTCTCGGATCATGGAGGTCAACAAAGAGCTGCTGCTGATCTTCTCGATCATAGCGTTCGCGGCAGTCATCAATTTCTTTGTGTCGGGCGAGCGCCTGGTCTTGTCGTTCTACAACCTGCCAACGCTCTTCGCGGCATACTATTTTGGCCGATCGAGAGCTGTTCAGACGGCTCTGGCCTCCGTCCTGATCGTCTCGTGGCTGAATATTATGAATCCGGTCGCGTTTGCGGCGGGGCAAGCCGTGACAGCGAGGCACCTGATTAGCTGGGCGGATGTCGCCATCTGGGGCGGCTTCCTCCTGATAACCGCCTACGCGATGGGCACTCTCTACGAAGTCAAAGAAGAAGGGATGACCGAACTGCGCGAAACATATTTCGGCGTCCTTCAAATCCTGTGCCAGGTCATTTCCAACGACAAGTACACGCAGAATCATTCCTTCCGCGTATCCGTCTACTCAGCCAGACTGGCAGCGGAGATGGGGCTCCCCGAGGACCAGATCGAAGACGTTCGCGCCGCAGCTTTGCTCCATGATATCGGCAAGCTCGAGGTAAGCCGCAACATTCTCTACAAATCAGCGCGGCTTTCGGAAGGTGAAATTGCTGAAGTGCAGTCGCACTTGCCGCGCGGTGTCGAAGCGCTGCGTCCCGTCGCCGTCGGCGGAACCTTGCGCAGAGTACTCCCGATAATTCTCGCGCATCACGACAAATTTGATGGGACTGGCTACCATCCCACAAAGGGTGAGGACATTCCCATCGAAGCTCGAATTATCACCGTGGCGGATGTGTATGACGCGCTCGTCAGCGATCGGCCATACCGCAAGGCAATGTCTCCCTTCGAAGCGCGCGACATTATCCTGAAGGGTGCGGGCTCGGATTTTGACCCGAAGGTAGTCGCCGCGTTCGAATCCGCATTCCGCGGCGGACGGATGGAAGTTCCCGAAGTGCTGGTCTAATCCCGCGGTCCGAACTAAAGCTGCGCCTCACGCAAGAACCGCGCCGCCTCCTCCGGCGGCGTCGGATTAATGTAAAATCCGGTTCCCCATTCGAAGCCCGCCACACGCGTGAGCTTCGGCATCATCTCGACATGCCAATGATAGTGATCGTTGATTTCCTCTCCGATGGGAGACGTGTGGATGACGTAGTTGTACGCAGGCCGATTGAGGACAGCGTCTAACCGCGAAAGGAACTCGTGGAACAACTTCGCGAGGCTGCCATAAACAGGACTGGATTGATTTTCAAATGACGAACTGTGCTGCCGTGGAAGAATCCAGGTCTCGAAAGGAAAGCGCGGAGCATAGGGCGCGAGGGCGATGAATTGATCATTCTCCAAAATCACGCGCGTTCCGGTTTCCAGCTCCTGACGGATCATGTCGCAGAAAATGCAGCGCTCTTTGACGTCGAAATACCGCCGTGAGTTATCGACTTCTTCGCGGACTCGCTTGGGGACGATGGGGAGGGCGATCAGCTGAGAATGAGTGTGCTCGAGAGAAGCCCCGGCCGCTTCGCCGTGATTCTTGAACAACAAAATATAGCGGAAGCGCTTGTCGTTCTTCAGATCAAGGACGCGGTCCCGATACGCCCACAAGACTTCCTCTAGGCATTTCTCAGGCAGCGTCGCAAGCGTGCTTTGGTGATCGGGTGTTTCGATAATGACTTCGTGCGCGCCGATTCCGTTCATGCGATCAAATAGGCCTTCGCCTTCGCGGTCGGCATCGCCTTCGATCCCCAGGGCGGGAAATTTATTGGGCACCACCCGAACGGTCCAGCCGGGAGTGTCCTTTCCGCATCCATTGCGGCCGTAGGCCAGAATCTCCGGGGGCGTCTTCGTCTCATTCCCCGGACAAAACGGGCAAAACGAGCTGCCCTTCATCTGCACACTTTCGCGAACGAAATCTGTGGGGCGCTTTCCCCGGTCGCTCGAAATAATCACCCAGCGCCCTGTAATCGGATCCTTGCGTAACTCAGGCAATCTTCCATCCTCCTAGCTCGAATTCCTGCAAAGCAAAACCCTATCTTACACCGCGGGAGCAATTCATGAAGGAGAGTTGGCGTTCATGCAGGGTATGAATCACTGGCGCGCTGCCGCAAATGCGTTTTTGTGGAGACGAATCACGGGCGCATGCCCCTTTGGACTCTCAATAGCTACCAAATCGAAGCGCCACGGCGAGCCGTGCGCTCGGCGCTCCTGCAGAAATCGCTTTGCCATGCGCTCGATATGCTGGCGCTTCTGTGGAGTCACAGCTTCTTCCGGTTGGCCCGGATGTTTCTCGCTTCCGCTCCGCGTTTTCACTTCGACAAAAGTAAGGACTGAGCCATCGTAGCCCACAAGATCGATTTCACCCTTGTCTTCCGGGACTCTGTAATTTCGAGCGACGAAAACATAGCCGTGTCGCCTGAGATACCAATAAGCATACGTCTCGCCGCGAATCCCCGTGCGGCGGGCGCGCTCCTTGGTCGATTCGCTACTGCGCGATTCTGCCAGTCCCTTCCGCGCAGCCAGTTGCAAGACGCCGAATACAGCTCGCGAAAACAGCGGCACGGCTACTCAATATCCTCCAAAGCAAATTCCATCGCTTTGCCGCCGGCGATGCAACAGAAAAATTCCCAACCTCGCCGGAAGCTCAGCGAACGAGAACGCGAAATCAAACTGACGCTGGAATCAAGATCGCCAGCGTCTGCGATGCGATCTTCTTCCGTCCGAAAGGGCGGCATCGCCGAACGCGAAGCCTACGCTTTCTTTTGCACTTCTGTGATGCACTCGCCAAGAATCCGAAGAGCGTGTTCCGCCTGTTCTTCGTCAATCAGAAGCGGCGGAGCGATTCGGATTGTATTGTCTCCGGCTCCCAGGATCAGTAGCCCTTTATAAAAGGCGAGATCGACGATTTTGTTCCGCAGATCCGGCGCTCTTTCCTTCGTCTTTTGATCGCGCACGATTTCAACGCCGATCATCAAACCGGGACCGCGGACATCTCCGACGATCTTGTATCTCTCCCGCCAATCCGCCATCTTCGCCGTGATGAACTTGCCCATGCGCTGCGCGTTCACCATGTATTGCTTCTCGATGAGGTCAATCGTGGCGAGTGAAGCCGCAACGCAGATCGGATTGCCTCCAAATGTGGAGGCGTGCGCTCCCGGCGGCCAGTTCATGATACTCGCACGCGCGATGGTGGCACACAGCGGCATGCCGGAAGCAATTCCTTTCGCCACGCAAACAATATCCGGCTCGATTTGCGCATGTTCTGAGGCCCACCACTTCCCCGTGCGCCCCATCCCGCACTGTACCTCGTCCGCGACAAGCAAAATTCCATGCTTGCGGCAGATGCGCTGCAACTCCTGCAAGAATCGCGCCGGAGCGGGAACGTATCCGCCTTCACCTTGAATGGGCTCGATGAAAATCGCGGCGACATCGGCAGGGTCAGCGAGACGATGAAAAATTTGATTCTCAAGAAACTCCAGACATTCCGATGTGGCTACATCGGCGCTTTCTCCCGGCGCGCGATAGGCATCGGGAAACGGCATGTGCATCACGCCGCTGATGAGCGACCCAAATCCTTTGCGTTGGATGGATTTGCTCGACGTGAGCGAGAGCGAACCCATCGTTCGTCCATGGAAAGAGCCGTAAAAGGCGATGAATTTCTCGCGCTTCGTGTGATACCGCGCAAGCTTCATTGCTGCTTCGAGCGCTTCGGTGCCTGAGTTGCCGAAATAAACGCGCTTTGAGTCTTTCCCCGGAGCAATCCTTGCCAGTTTTTCCGCCAGTGTCACCATGTTCTCGTAATAAAAATCTGTCCCCGACATGTGGATCAATTCGGCGGCTTGCTTCTGAATCGCAGCGACCACTTCCGGATGGCAATGACCCGTTGCGACGACAGCAATGCCAGCCGCGAAATCGAGGAAGCGATTGCCGTCAACGTCCTCAACCACCGCTCCGCGCCCCGTCTTGGCAACGAGCGGGTAGCTTCGCGTATACGATGGGGAAACGAATTTCGCATCGAGACTGACGAGCTTCTTTGCCTTAGGACCCGGCAAAGAAGTAACAAGGCAAGGCAGCTTCCAATTCTCAGCTTTCTTCATATCTTCCTCCCGATTGGATTTTTTCGCGCGGCCACGGGTCGCTGCGCCGATGCGTGAGGAAGGGTTGTTAGTCCACGCCGAAAAGATTGGGCCTTTGGCGAGATGGCAAACTGTGCCAGGAGGACGGGTTTTGAAATCGCAAGTTCACTTCTTTTTCCAACGAATCCCGCCATCGCGGGTGTCTTCCAAAAGAATACCACGATCCGCAAGTTCCTGGCGGATTTCGTCCGCGCGCTTGAAATTCCGCTGCTTCCGCGCCTGTTGACGCTCTGCAACGAGCGCTTCGATTTGCTCTGCCGTCAGTTCCTCGCTGGCCGATGCAAAACCCAACGCACGAAGCTTGCTTGCATCGTTGTCTTCGAGCACCGCAAAAATCTCATCGAATTTATTCATCGCGTCCAAGACGGGGACAGCATCCTGCTGACGGAATTCGCCGCGGTCCATGGCCGTGTTCACGTCGCGAACAAGATCGAAAATAGCAGCCAGCGCAACTGCGGTGTTTAGATCGTCCTCGAGACCTGCCTCGAAACCCGCAATGGCTTCCTTAGCGCGTTTCTGCATTGCCGCATTATTACCCGCCGGAAATTTACCTTCGCGGAGTCGTGCGACGAAGTTGCGCAACCGCTCCACCGAACTCGCCGCTTGCTGAATGCTGTCCGCCGTGAAATTAAGCTGGCGGCGATACGGCACCGACGCAAGCAAGTACCGCACCGTGGACGGCTTATGACCTTTTTTCAGCAGGTCGCGCAGCGTATAGAAATTTCCGAGCGACTTGGACATCTTCTCGCCGTCGATAATCAAGTGCTCGGCGTGCAGCCAATAGCGGACGAACGGATGACCTGTGGCGGCTTCGCTTTGGGCGATTTCGTTTTCGTGGTGAGGAAACGCGAGGTCAATGCCGCCCGTGTGAATGTCCAGCGTATCGCCGAGAAATTTCATGGCCATCGCGGAGCATTCGATGTGCCAGCCAGGGCGTCCCGGGCCAATTCGTGTTTCCCAGAAATGCTCGCCGGGCTTCGGCGATTTCCAGAGCGCGAAATCTCGCGCGTCCGCTTTTTCATAACGGTCAACTTCTACTCGCGCGCCAGCTTGAATCCCGCTCAAATCAATCTTCGAGAGCTTGCCGTAGTCGGGAAATTTCGCGATGCGATAGTAGATCGAGCCATCGCTTCGGTACGTCATGCCTTTGGCTTCGAGCCTCTCGATCAGCGCGACCATGTCCTCGATGCAATCCGTCGCGCGAATCAGATGTTCCGGCGTTTCGCAGCTCAGAGCGTTCATATCGTCCTTGAACGCCTGAATGTACTGCGCCGTGTAATCGAAGATGCTGATTCCCTTCTCCGCGGCGTTTTGAATGATGCGGTCGTCAACGTCGGTAAGATTCATGACGTGCTTCATGCGCAAGCCGCGCGATTTCAGAAAGCGGCGCAAGATATCCTGAAAAACAAAAGTGCGGTAATTTCCGATGTGCGCATAGTCATAAACTGTCGGGCCGCAGGTGTACATGCGCACTTCGCCGGCATGGAGCGGAACGAAACGCTCTGTGCTACTCGTCAGCGTGTTGTGGAGCAGAATTTCGCCCATTCCAGCGCTATCTCCATTTCAAAAATTGATTGAAAGCTGGCGATCTCACAGTCGCGCAATCCGCACGCGAAGCAAGCAAATAGAAACTGTCATTCTAGCCGAGGCTTCCTGAGGTAGCAAACAGAGGTGAACAGGCACGATAGCGCAGGACTATTGTGGCTTCAATGTGATGCGACGCGTGACCGTCACCGCATCGCCGCTGTTATTTGCCACTGCCGTATCTGGCCGCGCGTTCCCCAGGAACGCACCCTGCGGCGGGAGACCATAACTCTCGTCAAGGAGCAGCGCCTCGACGGGTGCGGCGCTCGGCAACGTGAACTTCATCTCCAGACCATCGGCAGGAACATCCACATCGCCATACAGATGCCAGCCATGCGTATAGCGCAGCATCCGGCTATCGAACGGCGGAATGGAATGTCCTGAAGCAGAAACCGAATCGACATCCACATTTGGAGGAAAGCCCAAAATAATTCGCGGCGCGCCGCGCGGCGATTTCAAGAGCACGTCGTATTGGTATTTGCCCTGCGAAGGTGTGACGCTTTGGATGGTCAGCTCTGGCGCTGCGAGGCCGAGCGTCGGCGCAACGGCAGCAAATGGCGTGCTGGCATCCCACGGGTAAATTGCCGCTTGCGCACGCACAAACGAAGCCGCGTGCATCAAAGCCGGCGGCAAACGGCCGGAACTCGGATACGCCAGCCACTGCGATTGATCCGTGTCTGCGTCAAGATGATATTGCAGATTGAGTCCCTCAGGGGAGGTTGCCGAAAAAGGCGGCACGAGCGACGCGGCGACGGCTCCGATCACAGCCACCAAAACCGCCAGCGACGGAAATTTCCATCGATTTCCCGAAGAAACCGCACCGGCGAACGGCGCCAGCGGCGCGGCGATCATAGCGACGGATACGGCAATCCCAGCCAAGAACACATTGCCAAGCGCGGCGTACAAGAACCACAGCATTCCAAAGCCGGCAATCGCCGCAACGACGGCTGGAATGACGGTTCCAACCGCAATCAGCCCTTGCCCGCCGCGCCCCGCGAACAAAATCGCCAGCCCAAAAATTCCAGCGGCGACAGAAGGCACAACAAAAAAATAACTCAAGCCCGGAGCCAAAATGCCAAGCACAAGAGCAACGACAACCCACCAAACCCAAATGCCGGTCCAGAGTCCCCAGAATCCCGCGAGGCGCGCAAACACGACTCCCACCGCAGCCGCAACGGCGAATCCCAACGCCCAAAATGCGATGAGAAGTGGCGCAGGATGCGCGACCCAGTTCGTGGGAATCCCACCACCTTTGCCAACGAGCCATTGCAAAACGACGCCGGCAACCATACTGGCGATCAAGATCGACGGCCAGGCGAAAAGCCCAATCACATAAGCTTTCATCCGCATTTGGCCGCGCCGCACCAGCACCGCGGCTTCGATAAGCAGGAGTACGAGCGCCAAAACCGCCAGACCAGCAGTCTCGTGCGCTGGCCACCAAATTGTTTTCCACCCGAACAAACCAGCATAGACGGCGTCGGAAGGCGGGCCGAAGTTCAAATCCGAATTCGCCAGAGCGCGAACAGCATCGAGTCCGCTTTCGCCTTCCTCCTGAATGCTTGCGGCACTGGCGTTAGCAAAATTGTCGAGCGGCGTGTGATAGTGCGCGACGTCGTTGATGAACGCGAAATTGAAGCCCTGATAGCCCGCATGCTTGAAAATCGTGAAGTCCGTATCGTTCGGCAGAGTCTTGTAGACCGTATACGAGAGCGACGTGCCGTCCGCATGATGGATCGACTTCGCAAACAGGCGAATGAGCCACTGATTGGCGCTTCCCGTCTCGAACATCGCCGTGGGCCCGGAAGTCCCGCGATTGTCCATGTTGACATCAGCGCGAACATCCTTCGCCCATGGATCGTCCTGAACAAAAGCAACCGCGCCGAACAGGCCGGCTTCTTCGCCTTCGTCGAGAAGAAAAATCACGGGATGGTGAAGCGGCGGAGACGCTTTCAGAGCACGCGCAATTTCGAGCACAGAAACCGTCCCGGCGCCGTCGTCTGACGCCCCGGGTCCCGCAGGCACCGAGTCGTAATGCGCCGAGACGAGAACAGCGCCGCTCGCTCCTTCGCCATCGAGACGCGCCACCACATTCTTAACTTCAGCGCATTGGCCAAACTCGCCGCAAACGAAGCTGTCCTGAACGCGCGGCTGATAACCCAACTCTCTTAATTGCGCGACAATGCCATCACGCACGGCCGCGTCCGCAGCGCTGCCAACGGGGTGCGGCGCGCCATTGCCGACCAGCTGCTGCAAGACGCTCTTCGCGCGCACGGCGGAGAATTGGCTCGTCGGAGCATCGGCAGGCTTTGGCGGAGGAGGCTGCGCGCGAAATGCCGCCAGACAGATCACCGCGGCATATAGCAACAGAACGATCACAAACACGCCGCCGCGCGGGGTTGGCTCCGTGAGGTTCACAGGCTCTCCGTATCGATACCGATGATGTGCGCGACATCCTATGGCCAGCACATGGCTAAGTCAACGACCACAATCGACCGAAACAAAATTTGCTCGTTGACGAATTGCCGCGCCGCCCCTACATTGTCGATTCACTGAGGAGCCAGCCATGAAAATCCGTTCTCTTGCCGTTGCAGTCGCGATTCTAGTTTTCGCGAGCCTCCCCGTTCTCGGTCAGGAGAGTAGCAGCAACAATGCCTCGTCGAACCAGCTCCTAACGCCGCAGCAGGCTCTGAATATGCGGCGCATTTCGGACTTACGGTTTTCCCCTGACGGCATGCGCCTGGCATTCACAATCGCCGAACCCCCGAAAGACACCGAAAATCCGCGTCATATCTGGATCCTCGATACGGCAACTCGGCAGGCGCGCCAGTACACATTCTCGGACAAGTCCGATGATTCTCCGCGATGGTCGCCCGACGGCAAGCTCCTAGCTTTCCTGTCCAACCGCGAAGAGAACCGGCAAATCTATCTGATGCCTTCAAACGGCGGCGATGCATACCCAATTACGGACGGCAAGCGCAGCATCAGCTCCTTCGAATGGTCGGCGGACGGCAAGCAAATCGCCTTCCTCGCACCTGATGAGCAAACAGCTGCCGAAGAGAAAAAAGAAAAAGACAAAGATGATGCCATCGTGGTCGATCATCAAGACAAGAACAATCGCCTCTGGATTCTGAATGTCGCAACAAAGGAAGCTCGCGCCATCACCGCTGCCAACTGGGAAGTTCGACAGTTGGAGTGGACGCCTCAAGGTGAAAGCATCGTCGTCTCCGCGACAGACCATCCTGAATCCGACGACGATACGAACCGCATCTTCTCCGTCGACGTTTCGACGGGAAGAATGTCTGCGCTGTTCGCTCCTGTAGGGCCGTTCGGAAACATTCGCGTTTCGCCAGACGGCAAACAATTCCTATATGCAGGCGCGCGCGTCGATGGTCCGGAGCCACATGACATCTATGTGCGCGCGATTAGCTCTGCGGCTTCCGAGGCGAGCCGCAACCTCACAGCAACGGGACTAGACCGTCCTTCACTCGAGTTTCAATGGCGGCCCGACGGCAGTGTCATGGCAGTTGCGCAGACAGGATTCAGGACGACGCTTTATTCCATCGCGATGGATGGCTCAGCGAAACCCGTCGACAATGCCGAGCCGAATCCCCACGGCTTCGCGATTTCATCTTCCGGAGAGCTTGCGTTTGTCGGCCAATCCGCCACGGAGCCGCCAGAAATCTATCTTTCCGCAAATGGCGGTGCGCCGGAGCGCGTCACGCATCTGAATGCAAGCTGGGATTCCATCACACTCTCAAAGCCGGAGTTTTTCCATTACAAGAGCTTTGATGGCCTCTCCATCGAAGGCGAATTGCTGCGTCCGCTCAATTCCACCGGAAATTCGCCGAAGCCGACGGTGATTCTGGTTCACGGCGGGCCAACCGGCGCATGGTCGGACAGCATCGACTCATGGGGACAGTTGCTGGCGGCTCGCGGATTCGCCGTCGCTTATTTCAATATTCGCGGTTCGACAGGCTACGGCGAGAAATTCGTCGAGATGAATCGCGCCGACTGGGGCGGCGCCGATTTCAAGGATGTGATGGTCGGCGTCGACTACCTCGTCGCGCAAGGTGTCGCCGATCCCAATCGCCTCGGCATCGGCGGATGGTCCTATGGCGGATATATGGCGGAATGGGCCATTACCCAAACCAATCGCTTCAAGGCTTCTGTTTCCGGCGCGGGTATGGTGGACCTCATTGCCGAATTCGAAACCGAAAATGGCCCTTCGTACGACAAATGGTTCTGGGGCCTTCCCTACGATCAACAGGAAGTGATGCTGAAGCACTCGCCTTATCTATATTTGAAAAACGCGCACACGCCAATTCTGATTCTTCAAGGCATCAACGACACGACCGATCCCCTCGGCCAGAGCACGGGCCTTTATCGCGGGCTGAAATTCTACGGCGCACCCGCGGAACTGGTGGAATACCCGCGTGAAAATCACGGATTCCACGAAGAAAAACACGAACTCGACAGGCTCAACCGGATTATCGCGTGGTACGAGGAGTATCTGAAATAGACCACGAGATTTCGCACTCTAGGGCTCCCTCCCCGCGTTCTCTGCGGGCACATTCTTCGGCCAAAGGCTTTACACGCCTCCGGCCCCGTGCTATCGTCATCCGCATCACCGCCGATCCGAAGCGCCAGGCGGCTGGGCCTGCTCCATGCGACCCGCCACGATTTTTGTCCCCATAGTTCAGTTTCTGGAAGCCGAATTGCGGCCAAATCCGCGTATGATGCGGAAGAGCCAGGCAAAATCCGAGGAGCGGCGTGCTCAAACTGCGTAAGGTCGAAATACTGGGCTTCAAATCGTTCTGCGATAAGACGCAGATCGTCTTCAGTGGCAGCGGCGTCACGTGCATTGTCGGGCCGAACGGCTGCGGCAAGTCCAACGTTGTGGATGCGGTTTCTTGGGTGCTCGGCGAGCAGAGCCACAGAATGCTTCGCGCCGAGCGCATGTCGGATTGCATCTTTAACGGCACGGCCAAGCGTCCGCCGCTGGGCGTCGCCGAAGTGTCCTTGACACTCGTCGACCCGGAGCTCACCGACGCGGTTTCGAAAGTTTTGGGCGACGGCGCCGAAAATTCCGCCGAAGCGCCCATCGAAGAACCCGTCGCCTCGATAGAACCGAGCCCTGCTGAATCCTCCAGCACAGCGGTCGTCGCCGAGGCAGCGCTCGACGAAGGCAAGCCGGTAAAGACTTTCAAGAAACGCGGCTCAGAAAAACCGGCAATCCATGTGAAGCCAGGAGAAATTGTCGTCGGCCGTCGCCTTTATCGTTCAGGGCAAAGCGAATACCTGCTCAACGGCCGCGTCGCGCGCCTGCGCGACGTCCAGGAACTTTTCATGGGCATGGGCCTCGGACCCGACTCGTACGCCATCATCGAGCAGGGCCGCATCGGCCAGATTCTCAACTCTCGCCCGATGGATCGTCGCGCGCTGATCGAAGAAGCCGCCGGAATCACGGTCTACAAAACCAAGCGGCGCCTCGCCGAAGCCAAACTCGAAGCTTCGAAAGTGAACCTCTCGCGCGTCAACGATATCCTCGTCGAAGTCGAAAAGCAGCTCGCATCGCTCAAACGCCAGGCGTCCAAAGCGCGGCGATACGCAGAATTGCGCGAAGAGATGCGCGGCTTGATGTCTATCGTGCTCGCCAGCAAAGCGCGCCGGCTCGAATCGGAAGCGGAAAGACTTGAAGCGGCGCTTGCGGAGATCATCTCCACAGAGAGCTATGGCATCACAGAGATCCGCGAACTCGAAGCCGAGCAGGAGCGCCTCAACGCACGCAATTATGAACTCGAAGGCGAGATGCGCCAGCTTCAGAATTTTCTCAATCAGTCCGCCCTTGAGCTCGACCGCGCGGAAAACCGCGTGGCATTCAATCGTGAGCAAGCCGCGCAGATCGACGCGCGTGTCGCGGCGCTCGCTGCGGAAATCGCGCAGGCGGAAGCCCAGGCCGCGCAAGTCGAATCTCGCCTTGCTGGCCATCGCGAAAGCGTTGCGGCATTGCGCGATGAATCCTCGCGTCTCGAAACTCATTTGCAGGATTTCGCAAGACAGATTGAATCCGATAACGCCGGGCAAGCAGCGCTCGAAAATCGTATCGCCAGCCTTCGCGAAGCAGCTTCCCGCAGCGGAGAGGATTCCGTTCGCGCCCAGGTGGAATCGCTGCAAGCGGAAGATTTGCTGACGCGCATTTCGTCGGAACAAAGCCAGCGCCAGGAGATTTGCGCACAGATCAATTCGCAACGTGCGGCGCAAGTCGAAAAGACGCAAGCCGCGCACGTCCGCCATCTGGAAAGCGAAGAAGCCGCCCACGCGCTCGAGCAGCAGGTCCTCGCCGCGCAGGAGTCGCTCGCGGCCTTGCGTCATTCGCAGCAGGAAGCGTCGCAGCGGAATGAAAAATTGCGCGAGGAACTAAGCGCCGCCCGCGCCCGCCGCAGTTCTCTTGAGCAGATTCTGAATGATCGCGCCTACACTGCCGAAGCCGTGCAGAAGCTTTTCTCCGTCAATGGCGAAAGCGAGTCGCGCGGTTTCCGCGCCGTCGGCGTGCTTGCGGATTATGCCGAAGTGGAAGAGCAATACGAAGGAGCCGTCGAGCAATTCCTGCGCGATGAACTGGAATATGTCGTCGTGGAAACATTCGATCACGCGCGTGCGGGTGTCAGCCTTCTGCGCGAAGAAATGGGCGGCCGCGCCACATTTTTCGTCGATTCTCTTCGCCATCTGAAGTACGAACCCAAATCGGATCCGGCCATGCTTTCATCCGCTGGAATCGTTTCGCGCATGGACAAGCTCGTTGATTTTCGCGATCCTCTCGGCCCGGCAGCGAAGCAATTTCTCTCCAAGCTGCAGGACGCCTATCTGGTCGAGACGGCCGCGGAAGCCGAACATCTCGCCCACGCCAATCCACAAAATCATTTCGTCACGCTCGACGGCACGTGTTACCACGGCCGCATGGTCACCGGCGGACGCCCCGGCGAAGCTGGCCCGCTCGCGTTGAAGCGCGAACTGCGCATGCACGAGGCCGACGCTGTGCGCCTCGAACGATTGAGCGCGGAAACTCATGCGGAATTGACTCGTCTCGAAAATGAATTACGCCGCGTCGAAGCGGAGCTGGCGCAAAATCTCGCAAAACATGTCGAAGCCGAGCGAAATCGCGTCAGCGCATTCCATCAGCTTGAGCAGGCGCGCGAGGAGCTGGCGCGTTATGAGCAGCAGCTTGCCGAAGCTGAGCGCGAAGCGGCTCGTCTCGCAGCCGAAGCGGAGGATGCCCGCTCGAAAGCTTCCGGCGCTCGTCGTCTGAGCGAGCAGGCCCTGGTCTCGCGCGCCGATGCGGAACAGCAAGCCTCTGAAGCAGTCGAACGCCTGGCCGCGATGCGCGAAAAATCGCAATTGCAACAGGGACAGCTCGCCGCGCGCCGCGAAGAACTCGCAGCCATGTCCGAACGTCTCGCGAATGCGGAAACGCTCGAGGCGCGTTTAGCGGAGGAGTCCAGTCAAGCGGGTGAGCGCCTAAACAGCCTTCAAGAGCAGCGCGACGCGCTAGCTCGCGAGAAAGCCGAACGCGAAGCGAGCAGCGCTCAACTCGAACTGCAGATCGAACATCACCGAAGCGAAAAAATCCGTCTGGAACTGCGTCAGACAGAACTCGAGACGCAATGGAGTGCGTTGCGTGATCGCGTCGCGAATCTCGATGACAGCCTGCGCACAAAACGGCAGGCGCTGGAAGAAGTCCGTGCAAATCGCAGTCAGCGCGAGATCGAAAAGGCTCGAAACGATTCCGATCGCGAATATCTGCGCCAGACTTGCGTCGCCGAAGCCAACGCGCAGCCCGAAGAGCTCGTCGCGCAACAGGAACACTTAATCGAGGGCGACGAGCTGGCCGCCGCGGAAGCGAGCTACGCCGAAAAGAAGGAACGTCTGGAGTCTATGGGTCCGGTCAACATGATGGCGCTCGAGGAATATCAGGAATGTGACCAGCGCAATTCGTTCCTCACGCGCGAACGCGACGATCTCGTCGAATCGATACAAAACACGCAGCAAGCCATCACGGAACTGGATACCGTTTCCCGCCAGAAATTCGAAGAAGCCTTTACAATCATCAATCGAAATTTCTCTGAAGCATTCCGCGCCCTTTTCGGTGGCGGCTCGGGAGAGATGCGCTTGACCGAACCAGACAGCTCCGGCGATTGCGGCATCGACATCGTCGCTCAGCCGCCCGGAAAGCGTCTGCAGAACATTATGCTGCTTTCCGGTGGCGAGAAGGCCATGACGGCTCTCGCCTTGCTGATCGCCGTGTTCCGCTTCCAGCCGAGTCCGTTCTGCATTCTCGACGAAGTGGACGCTCCGCTCGACGAAGCCAATGTCGGCCGCTTCAATCGCATGTTGCTCGACATGGGCGAGCAAACACAATTCATCATCGTCACGCACAATCGGAAAACCATGGAAATGGGTTCCGTGCTTTATGGCGTCACGATGCAGGAGCCCGGCGTGTCGAAGCTCGTCTCGGTTCGCTGGGACGAACCAGCCGAGCGCGCGCAATCCACAGCTGCGTAGTGCGTAGATTGTCTTGCGCAACTGTGTGCGCAGTATGAAAAAGTTTTCCTCAGGGTTCACCTTATCCGTTGACAACGTTTTTCTCTGCGCTAGAATTGCGTCCTCTTTTTTAACGAGGAAAAAAATCTTGGCGACTCCAGCGAATCATCCAATTTCACAGACAGATTTTCCGGGCCTGAAACTCATCGCGCGGGGAAAAGTCCGCGATATATACGACCTCGGCGAGCACCTGCTGATCGTCGCGACCGATCGCCTCTCGGCCTTCGATGTTATTCTTCCGACGCCGATCCCCGACAAAGGCCGCGTGCTGACGCAGCTTTCTCTCTTCTGGTTCGATAAGCTTGCCAGCATTTGTCCGCATCACGTGATCAGCGCGACGGATTTTTCTGGCCCGCTGGCAAATTATCGCAGCGAGCTGCAGGGCCGCTCCATGATCGTCCGCCGCACCAAGCCGCTTCCCATCGAGTGTGTCGCGCGCGGCTACATCTCCGGCTCTGGCTGGAAGGATTACCGCGCGACGGGGAAAATCTGCGGCATTCCGCTTCCAGTAGGATTGAAGGAATCCGATCGCCTTCCCGAACCGATCTTCACGCCGGCGACAAAAGAGACGACGGGGCACGACGAGAATATTTCGTTTGAAGAAACCGCGTCTCGCATCGGACAAGAGCTTGCGGGGCGGCTCCGCGACATCACTCTTGAGGTTTACAAGCGGGCTTCGGAATACGCAGCGGAGCGCGGCATCATCATCGCTGATACGAAATTGGAATTCGGCATGGATGGCAGCGAATTGATCTGGATCGACGAAGCGTTGACGCCAGATTCCTCGCGTTTTTGGCCTGCAGATTCGTACGCGCCCGGTAAGGCGCAGCCGTCATTTGATAAGCAATTTGTCCGCGACTACCTGGAACGCATCGGCTGGGCCAAGCAACCGCCTGCGCCCGCTCTGCCGCCTGACGTAGTAAATGGAACGCGCGCTAAGTATCGCGAAGCATACGAGCGATTGACGGGACACCCGCTCGACTGAGGCTTCGATTCGCTGACCCGCAGCACGCCCCCGGAGCAGTATTTCGGAGGATGGAAACTTGAGAGATCAATTGGAAGCCCTGGTAGGGCAGATGGTGGATCGCGGGATTCTGCTCGAGGAAGCTGTGGCTGAATTCGAGCGGCGCTTCATCAAGCGCGCCATCGACCAGTCTGGAGGCAATCAGACGCGCGCCGCGCGCGTCCTGGGCATTCACCGCAATACGCTCAGCCGCAAGATCGGCGAATACAAGCTGGAAAGCAACGGGCATCGCCGCGCCCATCGCTGAAGCACTCCTGAACTAAGACCTTTCGCTCCCCTGTTCTGTGACTTTCTCGAGAAAGAAAATGGCCGCCGCGCAATCAAGCACGGCGGCCATATCGCAAACTGTTGAACCTCCTGCTACGCGCCTGGATGATGCGGCTTTTTCTCCGCCGGAATGACAGAGGGATCGACGGTACATTTATCGAAATGGACGAGGAATGGCTGTGCATCATAACTCACCAGTGTACCGGTGAATTTGATTTCGCCGTTCTTTTGCAAACGCGCCGCTTCTGGCTGCACCGGCACATCCGCCGGAGTCTGGCCGCCTGCCGGTGCTGCCGGCGGCGCCGTGTGAACCAGCACGTCCAGGTTTGGCGTCGTACCAGCTTCAATTGCCTCCCCTGTCGCTGCGGTGAACACTTTGAAATCAATCGTATCTGTCCCCGGCGTAACATCAGTGATCTTGCCGACGACCGCTGGAATTTCCTGTCCGCAGACGGCAAGCCAGGTCATCTTCGCCTTGTCGCCACCAGTCTGCAAATCGCCCAAAATCGAAAGCAAGTTGCTGGCCTGCAGAATCTTGTTCAGATCCGCAGCGCTCGGAACCGAATAGGTCGTCGGCCGCGTCGCTTGCGTCCCAGCCAGTTGAATCAGCTCGTTCAGTTGCGCATCGAGCAAAGTGCCGCAAGCGGGCTGCTCGTAGTTGAACATTTCCGCGCGCAAGTAAGACTGAATCTGTTCCTTCCCCGAACCGTTCAGCGCCACGGCGCGCGCCAGGTCCCAAAATCCATTCATATACAAATCTGTGAGCGCGCTGTTGTCAGTGGTTGGCGCCGGCGGCGTCGTGGCTGTTGCTGGAGTAGCAGGAGTCGTAGTTGCTGGCGGTGTTCCGTTCGCAGGCGTTGCCGGCGTCTGCGATTGCGCAGGAGCTTGTTGCGCCGCTAGCTGCAAATACGAAACGCCAAGCCGATAGTACGTCGCCGCCGTCGTTTGATCCGCTGTGCTTCCCGTGGCCGCGACATCCGCATTGAACGAATCAATCGCGTTCTTGTAATCCTTCATGTCAAACGACGCAATTCCCGCCGTGTAATTAAAGAGCAAAATCACCGGCTTCTTCGACTGTGCGAATTGATCGTCCGTTTGATTGGCGGGCTTGGGAATCTGATCGAGGACCTTCAAACCATCCAGCGCCGATTGCCGCGCTTTGGTCAATTCATCCTGCGCATTCGCATCTTTTTCGTTGAACGATTGATTGAAAGCCACGGCGCGCAGATAGAGCGCCTGCAGCCGGTCGCCCGTGATGGCTTCTTTCGATTCGCCGGGAATCAAGAGCAGCTTGTCATCCGGAACCGCAAGAAACTTGTCGGTGTACTCGATGGTTTTCGGATAGTTCTTCAGTTGGTTGTACGTCGTGTAATAAATCTTATACGCGAGCGGCACAAGAACGGAATTCGGAAATTTCGAGACGAAATCGTCGAGACCTTGAACTTTCGCTTGCGGATCATTTTGTCCCGCGGCTGTCTGGAACGCGTTGTATTCCGACAGCGTGTAAGGCGTTTTCGACGCCTGCTGGTCCTGGCCAAACGCCATTGGCGCGCCTATCGCCAGCAATGCGGCCATAAACGCCAAAATCGAGATCCCGGCGAACCACTTTCGCATCATCGTCCTGTTGCCTCCTCGCTCGGATGCGCACAGCTCGAAATTCCATCGAGCGCGCGCCTGTCATGATTGCGAACTGAAAGAAACCCTCGGATTATAGGGAAAGCCCGCGAGCCGCGCAAGCCGAATTCCCCCATCTTCCAGGACATTGCAGCGCTACCTCGCCTTCCGGTAACGCTTTCACCTGGTTGATGAGATGATGAATCGCGCTCAAATGTCGCCCAGGACTCCGAGGAGCCAATTCTCATGGACTCTCAACTCCCCCTGAAAGGCCAGCACGCTCTCATCACCGGCGCCAGTCGTGGTATCGGACTGGCCATCGCCCGCCGCCTCGGCCAAATGGGCGCGCGCATCAGTATATGCGGCCGCAATGAGCAGTCGCTCGACGCCGCTCGCTCGCAACTCCAAAAGGAAGGCATCGAGACATTCTCTTTCGCAGCGAATGTCGCGGATAGCCGTCAGGTCTCCGCGCTCGTCGAAGCCGCCAGCGCAAAATTCGGCCACATCGAAATTCTACTCAATAACGCCGGAATTGGCCGCTTTGGTCCCGTAAATCAGCTCAATGAAACCGACTGGGACACTGTGTTAGACACCAATCTCAAGGGAGTGTTCCTGGTCAGCCGCGCCGTGATGGAGGGGATGATATCGCGCGGCCGCGGCCACATCGTCAACATCAGCTCGCTCGCCGGCAAGAATTCCTTCGCCGGCGGCAGCATTTATTGCGCCTCAAAATGGGGCCTGCTCGGCCTCACCTATTCCATGGCCGAGGACTTGCGCGCTCACGGCATCCGCGTCGCCGCCGTCTGCCCCGGCTCTGTCGCGACGGAATTTTCGCCCCACGCCGGCAAAGACCCACGCAAAATGCTTCAGGCCGAAGACGTCGCCCACGCCGTCGCCATGATCCTCACCGAAGCGCCGCAATCCTTCATCAGCGAAGTCCTCCTCCGCCCCACCCAAAAACCGTAGCGCGTGGCGATGGCTCCTGTGCGGCGCTCAAGACGACATGCTCGACCCAAACGGATCGTCGAGTGACGGGCTGGCCGGCGTCAGCAGCTCGGCGCCATCTTCGGTGACGTGCATGTCGTCTTCGAGCCGAATTCCAAATTCACCCGGGATGTAAATGCCCGGCTCGTCGCTCGTCGTCATGTTCGCTTGCAGCACTGGATGCAGCGGCGAACCCCACATATTGTTGGCGACCAGATACGGCCATTCATGCATGTCCATGCCCAAGCCATGGCCGACGCGATGCGTGAAGTACTTGAAGCCCGGGCCGTAGCCCGCGTCGACGATAACTTTGCGCGCCGCCGCGTCGATCTCTCCCGTCACCACGCCGGGCTTTGCGGCTTTCACGGCAGCTTGCTGCGCTGCGTGGACGATATCGAAAACCTTCGCCATCTTGTCGGTCGGCTTGCCCAACACAAACGTCCGCGTGATATCCGACGTAAACCCTTCCACCTTGCAGCCATCGTCGAGCATGATGATCGTGCCTTCGCGGATGGTTTGCGGCGTTCTCGATCCGTGAGGCAAAGCCGTGTATTCGCCGATATTCATGCTCGCTTCTCCCACGAATCCCACCTGCGCGTAGGCAGCGTGGATCAGCGCTTGCACGTCTGCTCCTGTCATTCCCACTTTCAGCGATTTGTAAACCGCCTCATACACGCTCAGCGTCGCGTGCGCAGCTAGACGGATGCACTCGACCTCGTGGTCCGTCTTGATCATGCGGCACCCCGCCGTGACCGGCGTTGCGCTGACGGCCTCGATGGCGTGCCCGCCCGCGTTGGCGAGGCTGTTCGCGAAGACGTATTTGACCTCCTCTTCAATTCCCAGCCGGCCCGTGCTGATCCCGCAATCTTTCAGGCTCTTGATGAGCAGAGCAAACGGACTCTCGTCTTCCTGCCACACTCGGATGTCAGCCCCTGATCCGAAGGGGCTATTCGCCAAAATCTCTCTCGCGCGTCCCTCCTCGAACGCCGGACATACGATGAACGGATTCGCTCTGGCCGGAATCACCACCGCCCACAGACGCTCGCCTCCGCCGATCTGCGCATTGGCGAAATAGAGCGTCGACGTGCCTCCGCACAGCGCGATGGCGTCAATCTCGTTCGCCGTCATCAGGCTCTTCGCCTTTTCGACGCGCGCCATGCGCTCCTCGTTCGTGATCGGACGCACCCGCGGCGTCATCGACGGCAGCGCCGCAATTGCTGGCGGAAGCGGCCCGCGCATCGCTTCCTGAGGCTGCCGGCCCTGCGCCGAATCACCCATCAGGGACTTGCTCGCGGCGGCTGCCGCAACACCTGCCGACGTCAATCGCAGAAATGAGCGCCTTGACAACATCGCTTCCTCCCCAGTCCGAAGATGACTTCTTCCGTTCCATCCAGCGCCTTGCCTCGCCGCGATGGCCTGTGAATCCTACGCGCCTTCCGCCGCCGACACAACAAATCTGAACCATCAGGGGACCTCTCATGGGCCCAGGTGGACTCTGCGGAGTGGGTTCTGAGGGCAAGTGTCCGAAATCGTAAAATTTTTCAAAAAGTCGAAAGAATCAGCGATTAGAACGACCTCCTTCCTTTTGTTTTGTGTGAGTTAGGTCAACTTCTAATTCTTCATAGGACAAGCGATTAGAAATGGATTTTGGGGGCGGAGACGGGGGTTTCTGGCCTCTTCCATTGAATTCCAACGCCATTTTCGACATACCCCCAAAACGAAAAAAGCCACCCGAAGGTGGCCATACGCTTCTCCTGCGCGCATTGTCTGGCTGATCTCCAGCTGCAATACCTGTATATCAGAGAGTCAACTAAAAGTCAAGGAAAATCGCAAATAGTGAATCCGGCGGGGCAGACCACTCTGCCACAATCGGACCCAAGTGTCGCGCGAAATGCCTAGTATACTACGCGTCCCTGAGTCAGACGCTTCCATCCGCGAGCTATTACGTCTTCCGCGAAGGCATAGTGAAATCTGGTAGGAAGGCACCGGAAGTTTTTGTGATAGACGCTCGACCTACTCCGTCCGCTTCCAAGCGTTGATTGGTGTGGATTGCCGATTGCGTCGGTCGGCAGCAGTCGGGATGCGCAGGGCAACGGGGATTTATAGGTAGCGCAGAAGCTGAGAGCGATCAACGCCTTTATGTGTCGCGACGGCCTTCAGAATGGCGTTCAACGTGCCGAGCCTAAGATTCTTATGGGCTGGGATCGCAATCCTCTGATGCGAGGGCGTACCAGTTTCGAGAACGATATGACTCCCCACTTGGTGTACGACGCGATAACTCCAATTTCGACAGAGCATCTGGACTAAATCCTGGCCGCTCAGGTCGCGCGGGATTTTCATCCGTTAGCCAGGATTTCATCGCGGACGAGATGGAGGCGAATCACGGAAGGGGCTAGTTTGCGGTCGAAAAAGAAGGCGGAGACGGCTTCTCTCACGTTTTTTCTGAGGGCATCCCAGTCGTCAGCCTCAGTGAAAATGGGTTCGCTTAGACATTCGGCCACAAACCCGCCGTCGGCCTCTTGCGTCACCTCAAACACGATTTCGTTCATGCCGCTAGGTTAAGCCACTGGCGGTCAATAGACAAGCGGGTACGTCGCGCGCGTGTCTGCTGGGTATGCGACGGGCGGGGCAAACCCCAGCCCCGACGAATGCAAAAACTCGCGCGAAGTGCCGACTAAAGTCCGCCGGTAGAAAGGTGCCGAGGCTGAGAGCCTGCTTGCGGCAGACAGCCTGTGCGACGGCAAAGAGGTTGCGAGGTTTTTCGCTCGTCCCCCGACTGCAAGCCGACACAGGTTCCCTACAGCCGCGGCAGGACGATTCCCTGCTGCGACTGATACTTGCCCTTTTTGTCTTTGTAGGAGATTTCGCAAACTTCGTCGGATTCGAAAAAAATCACCTGGCAGAGCCCTTCGTTGGCGTAAATGCGCGCCGGCAGCGGCGTCGTGTTGCTGATTTCCAGCGTGACGTAGCCTTCCCATTCCGGCTCGAACGGCGTCACATTGACGATGATTCCGCAGCGCGCGTAGGTGGATTTTCCCACGCAAATCGTCAGCACGCTTCGCGGAATGCGAAAATATTCCACCGACCGCGCCAGAGCAAACGAATTCGGCGGAACGATGCACACAGGCCCTTTGAATTCCACGAACGAGCGCGCGTCGAATTGCTTCGGATCGACAATCGTCGAATTGACGTTGGTGAAAATGCGAAACTCGTCGGCCACGCGCATATCGTAGCCATAAGACGACACGCCGTAACTGATGACGCCGTCGCGCACCTGGCGATCCGCAAACGGCTCGATCATTTTATGTTCGCGCGCCATCTTCGTAATCCAGCGATCCGACTTCACACTCATCCGATTCCTCCGGGAAAATCCATTTCGAAAAGGCGCGGCATGTTATTACACCGCGCGCAGCTTGACAACCTGCAACCGCGCCAACTAGCATACCGTGCGGCAAAGGAGCGGCTTGCTTCCATGATCAAACTCGATATCGTCAACGCAGTCGTGCAACGCACCAACATTCCTCGCACCAAGGCCGAGCAGGCTGTCGAGACTGTCTTTGACGCCTTGAAGAACGCTCTCGGACGCGGCGAGCGCATCGAACTTCGCCGTTTCGGTGTGTTCAACGTCAAGCCGCGCAAGACCGGCATCGGGCGCAATCCGCGCACGGGCCAGCAGGTGAGCATTCAGCCCGGCAAAGCGGTCCGCTTCAAGCCCGGAAAAGAATTGCAGGCGCTCTAGCTCCATTTCTTTCTTTCGAAATTCGCGTCTCTTGCAGTTGGCGCGTTCGCTGTCAGCGTGTAATCTATCATTGTGGAATCTGGCAACGGACATTCGCGCCCGCCGGTGGAAATTGTCGATCCGGGCTATCCTCTTTTTCTTCAGCCGCGGATTATTTATCCCACGCCGCAGAAGCGGCCGTTTGTTCTTTCGCTCATTCTTTTTGTGCTGACGATGATTTCGACGCTGGCCGTTGGCCGCGAATTTTGCGTTTCCTACGCGCAAAATCGCGCGCCCTTCTCGGGAATTGATAATCCTTATGTTCCAACGTTCCATGCTCTGATGCATCCGCGATTGTTACTCGGCGGGATTCCTTTTGCGTTCACATTGATTGGAATTCTGTTAGCGCACGAACTGGGGCATTATTTCACGTGCCGGTATTACCGAATCGACGCGAGCTATCCGTATTTTCTTCCAGCGCCGACGATCATCGGAACATTCGGCGCGTTCATTCGCATTCGCTCGCCGATCGTAAACCGCAAAGCGCTGTTCGACGTGGGATTTTCCGGACCGCTCGTGGGATTCATACTGGCGGTGCCCGTTCTGGCGTATGGTGTGTACACGTCGAAGATCATTCCGGGAGTGCAAAGCAGCGCCGCCGTCGTTTTTGGCAGTCCGCCGCTGATGAAATTTTTTCTTGAACTTTTTCATCCGGGGGTTCGCGAAAGGAATATTCTTCTGAGTCCGATTGCGCTTGCCGCATGGGTGGGGCTGCTTGTCACGGCGATCAATCTTCTGCCGGTTGGACAGCTTGACGGAGGGCATATCGTCTACAGCGTCACCAGCAAATATCATCGCCTGATTTCGCCACTCTTCGGAATCGGACTGCTCGTTGTGGGGATTGCATACTGGCACGATTGGGTTGTGTTTGCCGTGCTTCTGCTCATCCTCGGGTTCCGTCATCCGCCATTAATTGACGTTTGGACTCCGCTCGATGGCAAGCGACGCGCCTGGGCGGCTTTTGCACTGGTGATTTTTATTCTTTGCTTCACGCCGATGCCATTGAGCATTCCGCATTAACCGGCAGCCAAGCGCGGAGGATTTCAAAACTAGAGCAGACTGGTCGGATCGACGTCCACAATCAGCGCGCTATCGGGAATTTCTTTTTTCGCGCAGAATTCCAGACATCCATCGAGCACTTGCGCCAGAAGGCGGCGATTCGGAGTTTTCAGCAAAATCTGGAAACGAAATTCGCGCCGCAATTTTGATAGAGCTGCGGCGGCAGGGCCGAGGACTTTCAACTCGGCGATTTTTCTCGCATCGAGATAGCTCGCAATTGCGCGGCACCAGCGAATGGCATTCTCGATTTTCCTGTCACGCACCAGGATATTCGCGAGCGCGATGAACGGCGGATAATGCATCATGCGGCGAAAATGAATCTCGCGGTCGAAAAACGCGCGATAGTCTTGATCCACGGCATGCTGAATTGCGTAGTGTTCGGGATAATAGGTTTCGATCAGGACTTCGCCAGGAAATTTCCCGCGTCCGGCACGTCCGGCCACCTGAGTGAGCAACTGAAACGTTCGTTCCGCGGCGCGAAAATCCGGACGTCCTAGCGCGAGGTCCGCGGAAACGACGCCGACAAGCGTCACGCGCTCGAAATCGTGGCCTTTCGCTACCATTTGCGTCCCAACGAGTAAATCCAGTTCGCCGCGTGCGAATGCGCCAAGGACTTTTTGGTATTCGCGCTTCGTGCGCACTGTGTCGCGATCGAGCCGACCGATGCGCGCTTTCGGAAATTGGTCGCGGAGATATTCTTCCACGCGCTCCGCGCCATCGCCGACGAAATACAAATATTCGGATTTACACTTCGGGCAGATTTTCGGCACTGCGATCGAGTATCCGCAGTAGTGACATTCGAGGCGTGCGCGATTCTTGTGGTACGAGAGCGCGATACTGCAATTCTTACATTCGATTCCTGCACCGCAACTGCGGCAGAGCACATACCATGAATATCCGCGCCGGTTGATCAGAACGAGCGCCTGAGTGCCTTCTTCAAATCGCCGCGCGATCGCGGACAGGAGCGAGGATGAGATGGGAGCAGATTTGTGGGTCTGGCGAAATTCCTCGCGAAGATCAACGAGCTTCACGGATGCAAGCGGACGATTTTCCACGCGCGTCGTCAGCTCCAGCAGGCGGTATTTGCCTGTCCGCGCATTGTGGAAACTTTCGAGCGAAGGCGTCGCCGAACCGAGCAGCGCTACCGCGCCTTCGAGCCGCGCGCGGACGATGGCGACGTCGCGGCCGTTGTAACGCGGCGTTTCCTCCTGCTTGTAACTTGATTCCTGTTCCTCATCGACAATGATCAGTCCCAAATTATCCAGCGGCGCAAAAACTGCGGAGCGCGTACCGACAACGATTCGCGCCTCGCCTCGCCGTGCGCGCCACCATTCGCGCGTGCGCTCATTTTCCGTGAGCCCGCTGTGCAGCACGGCGACAATATCGCCAAATCGCGCGCGCACTTGGCGACTGAGCCAAAGCGTCAGCGCAATTTCCGGGACGAGAACGATGGCGGCCCGTTCATACGCGAGCGCCGCTTCGATGGCACCAAGATAGACTTCCGTCTTACCGCTTCCCGTAACTCCGTGAAGAAGACCCGCAGTGAAGGTCTTCGATGCCAGCCATTCGCCTATGGCGCTGACGGCTTTCTGCTGTTCCGCGTTCAAGACATTCGCGGGCGGAATGAAATCTGCTTCCCACGCGTCCTCTTCTGCGGTGAGAGGTTCTTCCCACGTGGTCACTTTCCCTTGTTTTTCAAGCCGCGCAACCGCTGCGCGGGAAATGCCCTCTTTCAGCAAGAACGGCAGCGACAATGGGCCGCGCTCCGCCGAGAGCATTTCGCGAACTTTTTCTTCTGCCGCGCCGCTGGCGATTGCAGCCGAATTCCACGCAACGATTTTCTGCATGCGCTCGCGCTTGTGGCGCATTCGATCGCTGACGCGCAGATATCCGCGCCGGACAAGCCTTTCTGCCGCAGCTTCTCCGCCGGAGATCCGCAGCAGGCGCGAGGAGACGACTGATTTGCCCGCGCGTTCGAGGATTTCGAGCAATGCCAGATCAAGTGAGTCTCCCGGAGCGGATGGCCCTCGCTGCTTCAATTCGTCGAGGAAGGCGCGACCGTGTTCAGTGATCTCGTATTCGCGGCTCTGCCGCATTTCGGCAAGCGGAGGCAGCGTCGCGCGCAATGTCTCGCCGATCGGCGCAACGTAGTAGCGGCTGACCCATAGGCCCAATTCGATCAGTTTTGCGGAAAGCGCTGGAACAGGATCCAGCAGCTCAACGATTTCCTTTAGATTTTTGACTTCGGGAGGCTTCGCGCCGACGCTTATGACGACACCGACCATGGCGCGGTTGCGGAATGGAACAACGACACGGCTACCGATGATTTCCGCAGTTGCCAAACGCTCCGGGAGCGCATACGTGAACGTGGAGCGCAGCGGAACGGGCAGCGCCACTTCGCAGAATCGAGCAGTCATGTCGGATTAGTGTAACAGCATGGCTTGGGGCACAAAATCCCACGACTTCGGCAACTGGTTACACGCTGACCAGCGCCACTCCGGCAAAAATCAGGGCGACGCCCAGCCATTGCCGCCGCCCCAACCTCTCGCGCAGAAATGCGGCGGCAAACAGAAGGGTGACCACACCATAAAGAGAGGAGAGCACGGTGGCGATAGCGATCTCTTCCTGCTTGAAGGCGAGATTATTGGCTACGAAGCCAGCGGTGTCGGCCAAGCCGATAAAAAAAATCAGCCAAGCGGTTGAGCCCTTTGGAATCTCCGTCGATTGTCCAAGCGGACGAAGCAAAAGCAGCAGAATCACAAACGAGATCAGACGAATCACCCAAACGGAGGCAAATCCGCCGAAAATGGGCATGACGCGAAATCCCAAAATCCAATAATTCACGCCAAATCCGAGCGCCGCCGCGAGCGCCCACGGCACGCCGCGCAACAAATGCCTGCGATGGTGTCTGGCCGCCTCCTGCTCATGCTGCGCCGCATTTTGCGATGGGAGCGCGAGCGCTGCGATGATCACGCCAACGATCACGGAGATGACTCCGACGGCGTGCGCGCGTGTCAATCGCTCGCCAGTCGAGATCGAAAGAACAACCGTCAACGCGGGATAACTGGCAGCGATGGGAGAGACAAGCGCGAGCATGCCAATTTCGAACGAACGGTAGAGCGCGAGCGATGCCAGCACGCTCAGCGTTCCGGCCAGGAGGATCCATGACCAGGCGCTCCAACGAAGTGCAGGGAAAAATGCCGACCAATGGCCCGTTGCCACCATGCACGCCGTGAGGGCAAAAAGACCGGCGAGCTGCATGAACATGAGAGCGCGCAGCGCGCCGGTTCGCCGCGTGGCGAAGCGCGCCATGAAATCCGCGACTCCCCAGCCGAATGCCGCCGAAAGCCCGAGCAAAATTCCCAAGACGCTTCTCCGCGAACTAAATTCCCGCTCTCGCCGCCGCAAAAACCGCAACTGAGGCGCAGTTGCAGCGCAATAGTGTAACAGGAGGGTTCGATTCGACTGAAAGCTGAATCATCAAGTGCGGCGAAAAGAGAGCGGCGGAAATTTATCGCCGCGCCGGAGGCTTCAGTCCCAAGTGTGCCATCACTTTCTTCAGATCGTCCCAAACTTCGCCCTTCGCGTTCGGATTGCGGAGCAAATAGGCAGGATGGTACGTGGCCAGCATCGGCGTGCCGCGAAAATCCAGCCACTGGCCGCGAAGACGCGAAATCGACAGCTTTGAAGCCATGAGCGATTGAAACGCCGTCGCGCCCAGACAAACGATCGCCTTGGGATGAATCACAGCGAGCTGCCGAAAAAGAAATGGCGAGCAGGTTTCGACTTCGTCCGGCTCCGGCGCGCGATTCTGGGGCGGGCGGCATTTCACGACGTTGCAGATGTAGACCTCGTCGCGGCGCAATCCCATGGCCTCGATCATTTGTGTCAACAATTTTCCCGCGCGCCCGACGAAAGGCAGGCCTTGAACGTCTTCGTCGTGCCCCGGGCCTTCGCCGATAAATACCAATTCCGCTTTGCCGCTGCCGGAACCGAACACAATATTTGTCCGCTGCTCGCAGAGTTTGCAGCGCTTGCAGTCGCCGATGTCTTCGCGAATGCGCTCCAAAGTATCGTTTTCGATGCGGTTGCTCGATTCGAACAGCGACGCGCTCTTGACGACAGGCAACGCAGCCGCAAGCGGCGCGGCTTGCGCGAGCGAATTGAAATCCTTCGCGGGTGTCTTCACTGCAAAAATTGTATCTGGCTTCGGTCGCGGCTCTCCCGGTGGAATATTCTCAGGCGCGGTTGGCGCGCTGAAGCGGTCGAGATAAAACGAGGAGATATTCAGGTCATTGAAATACTGCAGCCAGGCCTCGACGCGCGCGCGGCTTTCCGAATTCACTTCAAACCTTTGCGAAGCTCTGCAACGTGATCGAGAATGCGATTCGCGACATCGAATTTCGACATTTTGGGGAGAGCTATCTCGCGACCATCGCGCAAGAACAAGGTTACGATGTTGGTGTCGGTGTCGAATCCGGCGCCTTCTTTGGTGACGTCGTTGGCGACAATCATGTCCGCACCTTTGGATTCGAGTTTGTGGCGCGCGTTCTCGGCGAGCCGTTCCGTTTCCGCAGCAAAACCGATCAGGATGCGCCCAGCCTTCTCGCGCGCGAGCTCTCCGAGAATGTCGGCAGTCGGCTCAAGTTCGAGCATCACATGCCCGGCTCCGCGCTTCATTTTCTGCGGTGCGGCGGAAACCGGCCGGTAATCCGCAACGGCGGCGGCCATGATTACGGCATCCGCGACGCGAGCGTTGTCACGCACCGCGCGATGCATCTCTTCGGTGGAGCGGACCGGCACCCAATCCACCTCCGCGGGCGCTTTCAGTTCCGTCGGACCGCTGATCAG